>WAPZ01000067.1 GCA_015520535.1 Candidatus Heimdallarchaeota archaeon | reverse complement strand
GTGAATGACAATGCAAATGAGTGGGAAGCATCAGATATTTCGTGAAATCGAAAAAGTTATGCTAGAGATGAAAAAGTCGGCGTTTGAATCGTTAAAAAAACTTGAAAACATTGATCTTCATTTGTCAAATCTCCCAACTGAAAGTGAGAGTGGCCACCCGATCGGTGCGGTGGACGGCAGCAATAACGAGCAAAATTTAATTGGAACAACGATTGTGCTTGCTACCGCGGTCTCCGGATATTATCCCTCAAAAACCGTCACGCCAGCACAAAAAGAATACCCCCACGTAATGGCAGTCAGCCTCGAACGACGAAAAATTCGTTTTTTAACCAATATTGTACGGGATACGCTAGAATTCACTGCGGCTTTAGAGTTAACACGCCACGAAAACATTAAAGCAATTATTTTGGATGGAAGTTTGATTTTTTATCTGAGGAGACCAGATTTTCATGATGAAAAAAGCCGAAGTGGCTCCTTTAATTCCTTTTTCAGAAGCCATCAACCAGAATTGGACTTTATTCACCCGATCGCTGAAAATGAGGACGATACAAGTATCACAAAATACTATAAAAAGATTTATAATTATTTTACGGCATTAAATACTCTTATTCGCACATGTTTCCAGAAAAAAATCGCCCTTGTTGCCATCAGCAAAGATACACGAAATGATACATTAGTACAAAAGTATGTGGATGCCGCAAAAAAACTCTCATTGACTGACATCAGTTATTTTGAACTAAAATTTCCACGACAAGTTGGATATTTAGAGCCGTATATTGATTCAACACCACGCTATAGCAAATATTTAAAATATACAGATGCCTATGTAACTTATGTTCGACTGACAGAGAAAGGCCCACCCTTGCGCGTGGAACTTTTGATCGAACAAAAAGAGCTATTTAACGAGGTTTTGCAAATCCTAGTCGACTACAGAAATAAACAAGGATATCTTTTCCCCCTTACATTAGTTCATAATCAAGCGGTTTTGTCCAATAATTATACTAGAAGTGTGGTTGACATCATCCGAAGAAAATTTCTGAAAGAAAATCCTTCGATCTTTAATGCCATATTACGCGATCCCGGACGCCGAGTCTTGGGATAAAAAGAATTATTACGATCATTTTTGAAGTAAAAATATAAAGGCGGTTCGTAAAGATGAATGTTGTAGCTGAAGAAAATGAGAATAAAAAGACGGGTGAAGAACGAGAAGTAATCGGAAATCTCTTAGGGGAATCTAGACCAACAGTAGTTCGAATCGTTTTAGACCCCACGATTTCACGATCAAAACCCATAGAAATTGGTGAATTTATTGTGATTGAATATCCCAATGAATTAATTCCCTATCCCGTGCTTGGTGTTGTTCACGAAGTGGTTTTGGTAAATACTGATATACCGGACGAATTAATCGATAGTCCACAAACCTATGAACAATTAGAACGTATCATAAATCTAAAAGAGGGTGAACGTCTGGAAGCTCTCGCCAGCATTTACGGTTATTATGATCCAAATCGCCGACGAATTATTTTACCGCGATTTCCCGCTCCACCCGGATCAAAAGTATACCGTGCCACTAAAGATGAGCTCTCCCCGATTTTTATGAATGGAGATATTCGTGTCGGAGTATTACGATCGCATCCCGAAGTCGAGGTACGACTCAATGTAAATGAACTTGTCCGACGACATGTGGCAATTTTGGCTATTACCGGTGGCGGTAAAGGTAACACGGTTGCGGTCTTAGCGACACGAATGCTAAACTTGAATGGTGCGATTGTTATCGTGGATCCACATGAAGAGTATGCAATTTTAAAGGAGCAATATCCCGGCAAAGTGGTGGTTTTCACGCCACGAGGAAATCCGGACAAAGGCTATTATAAATTATCCTTTAAATTAAGTAAATTCACGAGCGACGAAATTGCAGACATTATTGGAATTCCAAAAAATGCAACCAATCAAAGAGCGCTGCTCTCAACTGCAATAAATGAAAAACTTAAAGATCGCAATGATTGGGGTTTCGACGACCTAGAAACCGCATTAGAAAAAGTAGGTGTCGATAAAAACTACAAGAATAGCTTGCTTGGAGTTCTGAATCGTCTGAAAGTATTTTTAGAAAAAGATATTTTTTCGAAAACGGATGAAACGCCATTACATAGTGAGGCGGGACCGAGTATCATCAAACCCGGACAAATAACGGTGCTTAGCCTTTCCGGTTTGCCGTTACAAATTCAACAAAGTGCTGTAGCGCAAGTATTTCAACGAATTTATGAGGCTGGTATTCGTTGGCGGCGTCATTTAACTGGTGAAGCTCTTCCCTGTCCCGTCTTTTGTGTTATTGAAGAAGCGCATAACTTTATACCCGCACAAAAAGGGACTAAATCCAGTTCAATCATTAAACGTATAGCTGCTGAAGGAAGAAAATTCGGAGTCGGATTATGTTTGGTCTCCCAACGCCCAGGAAAATTAGATAGTGATGCGTTGAGCCAATGTAACACCCAAATCATTTTAAGAATCGTCAATCCCAATGATCAGAACCAAATAAGAAGTTCCGCTGAAGCCATTAGTGAAGAACTTTTAGCTGACTTACCAAGTTTAAATCCCGGGGAAGCCATCATCATTGGTCCTTCAACACTTCTTCCCGCACACGTGAAAATAGATAAATTTGAAGGAGAGCTTGGTGGCGATGACATCGAAATTGTTTCTGAATGGAAAAAAACCCTAGAATCCAGTCCAAAGGAAGAATTAATGGAATTAGATGCGCCGTCCGATATTGATGCCTTTTATCAGACGTGAGGTGAAATAACTATGCAAGAAGAAGTAAGATGGTCCCATTTTTCGGACGTTCATCTTGACTATCATCAATATAATCTCATTGAACGATTTAATGATTTTTTTCGAGGCTTTGACGCCGCAATGACAAAAGCATTAGAACATCAACCTAATTTCATTGTGATTAGTGGTGATTTATTTGAACATCACAAGCCCAGCCCACCTGCAATTCGACAAGCTGTGTATGTGCTTCGAAAAGCAAAAGAGAAAAACATTCCCGTCTATGTGATTGCGGGAAATCATGATCAATCTTATTCCTATATCAAACGGTATGGTGGTGATGTCCTTCACTTTCTCAATGATCTTGGATTAGTAATATACTTGAGCGGAAAAAACGAAATTCTTCTACACAAAAACAAAAATGGAGAACCAATCGCACTGTTAGCGGGAATCAATTACGCAGGAAAGTTAATCGGAAAAAAAATCACGGACTTTGTCAAACGACATAACGAAACCTTAAAAAAATGGGAAGGAAAAATCCCTCGGATTTTGTTGCTCCATGCTTTTATCAAAGAATGTTTACCGTATAATTATGAGCTTACCAGTTATGAGTTACGACAACTTCCATTTGACTATATTGCTTTGGGACATTATCATGGTTTTTGGGAAGACCCCGAGGGAAAAATTTTCAATCCCGGCTCAACAGAACATCGTAGTACAAAAGAATGGGGAAAAGAAAGCACACGTGGTCTGTATAATGTTACTGCACACCTAAACGGGAAAAAAATAGAACTTGACCCGAAATACGTACGATATCCCGTGAGAAAAAAAGTTTCTATTGCTAAGGACTTTGGCACAATTACGAAACAAGAACTGGAAAATGAAGTTAAAAAAATATTGACAGAAAACGACGAAGAAGGAATTTGCCTTCGCGTTTCAATAACAGCTCGAGTAACGGACGCCAGTGCACACATGATAAATTTAAGACAGTTTAAGACGCTTACGACTAAAACGTTAATTACATTAATTGATCAACACATAACAGATACACAGTTACCCACAAAAAAGGTAGTTACATTAGGAGAAGCCATTGATGACCTTTTAAATATGAAATACAAAATTAACCCAAATGAAATCGGTGAATACCACATGTTAATTGAAAACGTTCTTGAAATGGCGAAAGAAAATAATTTTAACGCGATTGATGAAGCTTTTAACCATTTTCTTGCCAAAATCAAAGAGCCCTTTGCCGACAACACTCAACCAAAGGAACAATAGTGGTTTTTAGTGGTGAATTTTCATGAAATTGATAGAATTACATCTAAGAAACTTTAAATCATATAAAGAAGCTAAAATCCCATTTACTGATGGAAATAATATTATTATTGGGCTTAATGGTGCCGGAAAAAGTTCTCTTTTAGAGGCAATAACGTTTGCTTTATATGGAGAAGTAAAAGATCGAGACAAAAAGGATCTAGTTCGCCGTGGAACACAACATTGTGAAGTCTCGCTAACCTTTGAATACAACAATACACAATATAAAGTATGGCGAAAATACTATAATGCAAAAAATAAACCACCAGAAGCACAATTGATAAATCTGACAGATCAACGCTTAGAAGCTGAAAGACAAACAGAAGTCACAGAACGAATTTCACATTTATTAGGCATTAATTCCGTTTCATTTCAAAATGTAGTTCATGTCCGACAAGGAGAAATTGTTGATATCGCCCACATGCCCGCCTCACGAAGAAAAGATTTGTTTAACCGTCTTCTTGGAATTGAACAATATGAGGAAGCTTACAAAAAACTACGGGAAGTCGAACGTGACTATAAAGAAGAACTAGAAAAAACGAAGGTAGAAATTGAAATCAGAGAAACTCAAGTAAAAGAAATCCCAAAAATCGAAAAAGAAATCGATGACATTACAAAAGAACTTAAAAACGTCGAAACTTTAACGAATCAACTTTCCACGAAAGTTTCTCAATTAGAAAAAGAATATAGTGAACTGAAAAAAATTCAAGACGAATTGAACACCATAACTACAAAAATAAAAGCTACAGATAGCGTTATAAATAAAATAAACATAGATGTAACTAGGTTAACTACTACATTGACGGAACAGCTGAAACCATACAATTTAAGGACACCACAAACAAAAGATGATATAACTAAGACCTATAACGAGATTAAAAACAAAAAAAGCCAAGAAGAACAGATACTCAATCAATTACAAGAAAAGATCCGTTATCTAACTGAACTAAAAGCAAAAATAACCACTTTAGAAGAAAATCTAAAAACCATGAAAAACTCAGTTACTCGTACCACTCAAGAGATTAAACAAACCGAAGAAACCATGAAAAACTCACTTCCCTTACTAAAAGACAAAGATAAAAAGAACTGGGAAACGCAATTGGAAACTTTGGCTACTAAAAAAGGGAAAGAACTCGACCAACTCCTTGAACAAATAAATACCATATCAACTAAATTAAAATTACTGGAAGAAAAGCAAAAAACCTTGCAACAAAAAGAAACCGCAACTAAAGATCTTAAAAAGGAATTAGAAAAGATTGACAAACAAAATAAGCGTTTATGTGACTGTACTGATT
>WAPZ01000066.1 GCA_015520535.1 Candidatus Heimdallarchaeota archaeon | reverse complement strand
ATATTTAAATCTCCGTCTAAGACATTCGTTTAGAAGAGATTAATAGTTTTTGGTTGATAAGAGTGTATAAAAGCGTTTTGCGTCCGTTATTGTTTAAATTTGATCCCGAATTCATGCATAATCTTTCATTAAAAGGTTTTAATATTTTGGGGCAATTTTTTTTACTGCGTGAACTTTTATCGGCACTGATGCGGAAATCTGAACCTTGTTTACACTTTCATTACCAAAACCTTGTTTTTCCTAACCTTGTCGGGTTGGCAGCGGGATATGACAAAAATGGTATGCTGGTTCCGGCGGCTGAACGGTTAGGGTTCGGGTTTATTGAAATTGGTTCAGTAACTGCACTACAGAGTCGTGGGAATCCCAAGTCACGACTGTTTCGGTTTCCTAATAATTTTGCCTTAGTTAACCGTATGGGATTGAATAACGATGGTGCCAAAAGGGTTTCAAAGGCGTTAGCACGGAAAAAAAGGTATCTACACATTCCTTTGCTCATTAATATAGCTAAATCTAATCATCCTAAAATCAGCAAACAACTGGCAATATACGATTATTGCTATAGTTTTCGACGGTTGTATCCGCTTGCAGATCTGCTGGTGATAAATATTTCTTGTCCCAACGTTAAAGGTGGAAAGACCTTTGAAAATCCAGATATATTAGAGAATCTTCTGTTTCATTTAGAAAAAACGCGAGCTTCCATAAAGAAAGATATGAATTTGAAAACATTGCCACCGATCCTTCTGAAAATAGGATCCAATGTTTCTGATAGGCAATTAGAAGAAATTCTTGAAATTACGTTAAAATTCGAATTAAACGGCGTTGTTTTAGCCAATACGTTTCCAACAAAATTAATAAAAAACGTCCCGCTTCCACAAGGAGGCTTAAGCGGTCGTCCCATTTTTAACCGTGTCCATCATTTAATTGCTCATACCGCTGAATATGTAAATTATGATCCTAACTTCTTAATAATTGGTGTTGGTGGCATTCTTAGCCCTACTGATGCTATAAAGCTACTCATGGCGGGGGCACATTTAATTGAAGTCTTTACGGGGCTGGTGTATGCGGGGCCATTTTTACCAAAAAATATAAATCAACGCTTAGCGTCTTTATGTAAAAAAGAAAAACTAAAGACAGCAAATGAATTATTGACATTTCTCCATGAAATAAAGCGGTGAAAGAGATGAAAAATCAAAAAATTGCCATAATAGGGCCATATTATACCTCTAGCGGGACCACCACCCATGTAAAAAATATTTTTCGCGGTTTTTCCCTTTTAGACCAGTGGCAACCGACTTTAATCACATACATGGAGCCGAATGCGACTATAACATTTGAAGATCTCGATGGGATCACTGAAAATGAAGAAATTAAGGTTGTCACCACGGATAATCACAAGATTTATGTCTTTAAGGAGATTACACCCGCTAAGTTTTATGCGTTTGCCAATCTTATTGCGAATGTCTGTGAAAAAGAAGGAATAACAATTCTTCATCCTCAAGTAAAACCATTTGTTCTGTTTAATTCTGTCTTAGCGGCTAAAATATTGCAGAAAAAAGGTGTGATGGCACCGACCATTGTAGCAACCTGGCATTCGAATTTTGGCTGGATTAAGGATGCTACCTACCACTTCGCGCTGGCGAAAATGGCTATTAATTATGTAGATGGGATAATTCCCGTTTCACAAAATGTCAAAGAAGATCTAATCAGTCTATTAGGTTTTAAACAGACTAAAATACTCGAAATAATCCCGCCGGGTGGCATTGATTATCATAATTTAAGAAAAGATCGAAAATCTTTGACAAAAGAATTAATTCAACGTCTCAATATTAATGAAAAATATGTGGTATTTTTAGGAAGACTTCTTTATAACAAAGGTGTTGACGTGCTTTTAAAAGCCTTTAAAGAAGTTTTAACTGAACTTGGTAGCCAATATTCGTTAGTTGTAATCGGAAAGGGACCATTTAAAGAGGAATATGAACGTTTAGCAAAAAATCTGGGGTTATTATCTCTAACAACAAATGGGAAAGCCAAAGTAGTGTTTACGGGTTATTTACCGGATGAAGAGGTCTATGCTCTGCTACAAGGTGCTGCACTTTTTTGTCTTCCCTCACGCTGGGAAAGCTTTTCTATTTCTACATTAGAGGCCATGGCAGCGGGTGCACCTGTTATTTGCTCTGCAGTTGGCGGATTACGCTACTGGGTAGGTGATGCTGCACTACTGGTCTCTCCGGATAGCGTTACAGAACTGAAAAACAAAATTAAACAAGTCTTATTAAATCCGGAACTTTCAAATAAGTTAAAAACCAAGAGTATAGCATTAGCACAAGAGTATGATTGGCGGACATTGGTAAAAAAGACAGCAAAACAAATTATTAATTGCGTTAAGGGTCAAAAAAGGCACATAATTGATGAACAGTTAGATAGATTTGCAGGCTTTAAAATTGATTTCACGACGGGCGTGATACAAAATGATTCCTATCCACATTTTCCAAAACGATTTTTAGTCTCCACTTATGGATTATTTTTCCCCTCAGAAGCATTAAGCGAAAATAACTATTTTGAACTCCGCCAAGATTGAAATTTTCGATTCTCTAACCACTATTCTTTATTTTTTATGTGCTGTTTTTCATATGTCTTTTTTTCCATTCTTTTGTTGTTTCTGCTAATATTTTAATTTTCGATTCATCCCATTGCTTTAACTGTTCAGTTAAACGCTTTTTAAGCTCACTGGTTGCTTTAGTGGTGTTGGCATTTGCTTCTTCCCATAAGAGCGTTAACATTTCGTCGAAAATGGATTGTACATGTTCTAATTGTTTTTTCTTTGCTTTTTTGAAGAGGTTTTCGACAAAATCCACAGTGATTTCCCAGTTGAGCAGCATTAAGAGTGCCATTTTATGAGCTAATGCTTTTCTTACGTCTTCATGTTCTTCTGCCATAACCATTGGTCGCAGAAACTTTAACAAAAAGAAGGCAGCTTCAGCTTTGACGGTAGCAGGAATTGCTACACCATCAATAATGAGGAGTCGTATGAGGTGATTTTTATGATTTGTCCACTTTTTTGTGTTTTTCAGCATCCATTGCGGATTATAAGCCCAAAAAAAATTTAAAAGTTCCTTCATTCCCTCAATATTTAGTTTTTTTCCGTTTTCAATTAATCCAAAAAGGTGAACAATTATTGGTTTGGGATTGTTTACATAAAGACGTCCTAAGGCTTGAACACCAATTTCTTGAATTCTCTTATCTTTGTGATTGATTAACCTTAAAAGGAGTTCATCGACTTTTGCGGGGTCTCGCTTGAGTTCTTTATATTGTTCACTCATCGCTACTAATAAAAGTGCAATATAGTGACGCGCTTCCGCATCTTTATGTTGACACAACTTCAAAAACTTTCGGTAGTCTGATTCAAACCCTAATAGAGTACGATGCACTAATTCCGGCACTTCTTTATCCAATTTAACTTTTAATTCCGTCTTAATAGAAATCACCGATTCTATTTTCTATGAATTCTTTTTCGCTAAACTTTATTAACATTGAGAAGAGGATCTATAAATAGAGCCAGAAAGATTGAGTCAAGATGACAAACGGCGAGGAAAAATTACGATTCATTAAAAAAGAATTTCCAATGTTTTCAGTAATTTATTCGACAGAAAATGAAACGTCGACCGTTTTACAGATGTTTCGAACCACACCAATGTTTGATGACGTGGAACGAATTGATATCACACGAGACAAATTTCTTAATAAGAACCTTCTTAACGTAAAATTTGTAATCCGAACGAAAGACAGATTGTCACACCAGTTTTACCAAATTGCCAATTATAAAGGCACATTTATTTCTAAAAATTGGAATAAAATCGACAACCGTCCACAGCCAGAGAATATTTTTCGAAAACATCCCGGAATAGAGAAAGTCTCCATCATCACGGATCACCATTCAGTTACCATTTTATTCAGCGTAAATGAAAGCGAATTTGACATCAAATCCTTAAAGACATATCTAGAAACGGCTAAAGATTTGGCGCACATTTCAAAGAAAATTAATAAGAATACTACAGCACCATCTTCACTTCCCGAAATAAAAGGCATCTTTACAAAAAAAAGAACCGTGGACTCAACGGGTGATGCCCAATTTGACCATTATCTTCGTTTTGATTCTCCGTTCCGTACCGTGATCAATCGAAGCATGAAATTTTCTGCAAAAAAAGACCGAATTTCCATTAGACCGACAACCGGCGTCTTTAAAAAAATGATTTGGAAATTACCAACTAATGTTAGGGAAATCATTCAAACAAAAGAACATTCAGCACGTCTTTCTTTTGTTGCTATAGGACGTTTTTATGATATCGATGAAAGTCCACCATATTGGCTTACCATCCGTAAATTGACATCAACTAAAGATTTTGACATTCAAAACCCGTTTAAGCTCATACAAATTAAGAGTAACCAAAAAATTATTGTAGAACAGTTGAAAAAAACACATTTATGGGTGGAAAAATTGTATAGGTTGCATCAACTTTTCGCACCAATACGCGTGGAAAAAAATGAACAACGCGCCATCAAGCTTTCTTTTTCGCACTGCCTTTGTGAAAACGATATAGATTTGGCTTATGAAATCAGTAACGAGTTGGGATGGAAATTAGAGTTAATGTGGGTCTAGTTTAATCTCTTTTTTGAACATTAGACTCGTTTTCTGCTGTGGTTGGGGAAGGATAGGAACGAAACAATCTTTCTATCGTTCTTAATGAAAGTCGCGGTTTTGGCGGTTTTTCCAATCTATAAAGAATGAATTTTCGATGTGAGACGGGATTTGTTACTTGCTCCTCCTTAAAACCACGATTAGCCGCAATATTTTTTATTATAGTTGCATTTGGATGTAGAGGCAACAAGACAGGACGAATGTTGTGTAAGATTATATATTGAAAGGTTTGTTCGAACAGTGCGTTTAATGTTCGCGTAAGAAGTTCTTTTTTCAAATTTGAAGGGCAAAAAAGACGTAAAATTCCGCCTTTTTCTTCCGAAACCAAGAGTTGGCTTACACCGACCGGTTCGGTGTGAATATAGGCTACATATCCATGTGCTACCTTTTTTTCAAATAATTGCAAAAAGTAGGACATTTTTTCTGGAACCCAATGTGTGGGACTGGATTCATCTGGATTTTCTGCTACGGCTAACAGAACTTTTTTGATGTGATCAATATGTTCAGATAGCAAAATAGAGCTGACATACAAGGTTTTTTCTTTTTTTTGGCGATGTCGTTTAAGTTTGGTCGGATCAATGTGGGGTAAATTTTCAAAGAATCTTCTTATCTCGTCTTCGTTCACAGCTCTCAACCCAATCTGGATAAAATTTGGTTATAAGGAAAAGTAATGTGATTTAGGCGTAATTCAACTACAACTACAGTAGTCATAAAAAACTAAAAAAATCCGATGTTGGAAAAAATGCCAAAAACTTTAAGAAAAATTAAAGAACAGTCTCTATTGAAAGTGTTTTCGGTTCTCTCTGTTTATTTTAGTTTTCTCG
>WAPZ01000065.1 GCA_015520535.1 Candidatus Heimdallarchaeota archaeon | reverse complement strand
GGATTATTATGCCTCTTTTTTTAAATAAGCTTGTTATTGTTCTCATTATCTGATATGAGAATTGAAAATTTGTTATTTTTTACAGAAAAAACTGTTTTCCCGTTCTATATCAAAAAATAACACATTTCATTAAAAATGTTTCTTTAATGGTTAACTTTTTAAATAGCCATTCTTTATTTTCTATTAGAATCTAAAGCTATCTTTTTAGCAACATAACCAATGGAGCGGATGCGATGCCCTACCAATGGGAACGGACTCTTGTTTACTTTTAACCACTAAGAAGCTCTTCTTTCATTGCGTAATCCGCTCCGTCAAGGAATTTTCACTCTTTTACCCCCATTTTACTTTAAATTGTGCTCACTTATTTCTCTGTCAGCACACACTTTTTTCAACTTTAACTGTAAACCAAATAAGGAGAGTAGAAGAAAGATGTCAGAACCCGCATCTGAATCTCTAACTAAACTTGAAAGAAATGATAATGAAACGCCAGTTGTAGATTCAATCGGCGAAGGTGTTATTGCAGATTATGAACGACTCATTAAAGAATTTGGTCTGGAACCACTTCAGCCATTAATTAATAAATTACCGCACGAATTACGCCATATTTACATGACTAGAGGCTTAATGTTTGCACATATTGACTTTGAGCCTGTTCTACAAAGAATTATTGAAAAAAAACCATTCTTTGTAATGACGGGTATCAAACCAAGTGGCGAATATCATATCGGCTCTTTGGCAACTGCACAAGAAGTGGTGTACTTTCAAAAAGTTGGCGGCAAAGTCTATTTTTGTATTGCGGATTTTGAAAGTTATTATGTCAACGGTGTATCTTTCAAGGATGCACGAAATTTTGCCATTGATAATCTTGCTGATATCATCGCATTAGGATTAGACCCCTCACCAGAACACGCCTATATCTATCGGCAATCAACGGAGCCCATCGTCCAGCAGTATGGTCTTATTTTCTCCAATCACCTTACTTTAAACACCTTATTTGCAACCTACGGCAAAAAGGAACACTTAGGCGATTATAATGCTGCGATGATCCAAGCCGCTGACATTCTCTTGCCACAAATTATCGAAGGTCCCTTACCCACCGTAGTTCCAGTCGGTGCCGATCAAGCGCCACATGGGAGAATTACACGCGATCTTGCACGAAAAGAACGTTTTCAAAAAGCACACAAGTTTATCTTACCAAGTTTTACCTTTCACCTTTTGTTAAAAGGTATTGACGGCACCGAAAAAATGTCAAAACGCTTCCCCATGAGTTATTTTTCCATGAACGAAACAGAAAAAAGCATTGAAGTTAAAATTAAAAATGCTTTCACCGGAGGCAGAGATACTGCAAAAGAACAACGAAAACTCGGTGGACGACCGGAAATATGCCGCGTCTTTGATTTATTTACCGCTTTATTTGAACCCTCCGATACCGCACTCAAAGAACGCGAAAACGCGTGTCGAAAAGGAGAACTACTTTGTGGACCCTGTAAAAAAGACTTACTCCACGCCATTTTTGAATTCAGAAAAAATCATTTAGAGAAAAAAGAACAAGCTAAAGAAATCGCCCATGAGATTATAAAAGAAACAGAAAAAAGAGAGCCTAAAGTATAAAAACGATTAATGGCATTAAATTTTTTTCTTTTTCCCCACTTTCCCCACATTTTTTGTTATTACTTTCTCGGAAATGCTTTTAAGTGACGTTATACGAGATTGTCATGAAAGATGTGCTTATTAATTGTAATTTTGACCGATTAAATCAAAGAAACGTGAAATTTACCATGACAACTTCAATGGCATCAAATATGAAAATACGTCTGAAAGAAGCCAGTGTTAACCCCAACAACGGTAAAATATATTTCACCTATGCTGATTTACAAAAACTAACAGAATTTCCTGATAGTCCCTTATTGGAAATAATAAACGGAGAGTTATATATGGTACCATCTCCATCTACCATACATCAAACCATTTCAGTCAATCTCACTGTAATTTTTGGAAACTTCCTCAAAAAAAATCCCGTAGGAAAAATATTTCATGCACCGATCGATGTTATTCTTTCCGACACCGACGTCGTTATTCCAGATCTCGTTTTTGTCCGTAAAGAACGATTAAAAATTGTCACACACAACAATATTCGCGGAACACCAGACTTAATCATTGAAATTCTATCAGTAAGTAATAAAAAAAGAGATCTCATTGAAAAGAAAAATTTATATGAGCGCTTTGGAATTAAAGAATACTGGATCGTTAATCCTGAGATAAAATCCGTGCTAGTGTATCTTCTTCAACCAAATAATACTTTTGGCTCCCCCTTGACGTATCACTTGGGAGAACAAATACCCGTCACTACAGTTCCGGGTCTAACAATTCCAGTAGATGCCATTTTTGAATAATAAGGATCAAATAAATCAACAAAAACACTTTTTTATTTAAACCTTGAGCAAAATCTATAGTCAATACGTTTTTTAAGTTAAAGATACTGAAAAAGTTTTGAAAGGTCAAAAAAGAGTAAATTTTTGTGTTTTTCTTTAATTTTTTCTGGAAGTGGGACACGCGTGACAATTAAATAATATTCCGTTCTTGCATCAGCATTCCAT
>WAPZ01000064.1 GCA_015520535.1 Candidatus Heimdallarchaeota archaeon | reverse complement strand
TTTTGACAATTGATCGAGCCCTGGAGTCTGTAGAAATTCGTAAGGAACTGGAACGTCGTAAGCGATTGCAACTACTGGAAAATCAAGAGATCAAGCTGGTCGGTTCCAGTGAAGCCATGCGTAAGCTCAAGGCCGAGCTTAAAATCTTGGGGGAAACAGATGCGACCGTTTTGATTCAGGGGGAAACCGGAACCGGCAAGGAAGTTATTGCTCGGGCAATTCATGCGGTGAGTCCGAGAGCCGCAGGGCCGTTCATTGCGATCAATTGTGGTGCCATCCCAAAAGAATTGTTTGAATCCGAATTATTCGGCCATAAGCGAGGGGCTTTTACCGGAGCAGATAAAGACCAGATTGGCAAATTTCAACTGGCGCATCACGGTACGATTTTATTGGATGAGGTCGGGGAAATTCCTCTGGATATCCAGGCAAAATTGCTGAGGGTGTTAGAGGAAAAGAGTTTTTATCCACTGGGAAGCAACGATCTGGTTCGAGTTGATGTACGGATCATAGCTGCAACCAATCGAGATTTAAAAAAAGATGTGGAGGCCGGCCGTTTTAGAGAGGACCTTTATTTCCGCTTGAATGTTTACACCATCCACATCCCGCCTTTAAGAAAGCGCCCGGAAGACATCATTAGCCTTGCCCATCATTTTATGGAATTTTATAACATTAAATTTGGCAAGAAGTTTAAGTCCATCAGCCCCGAGGCAAAGGCAATTTTATTGCAACAGCCATGGAAAGGCAATGTTCGCGAGCTCAGAAATACCATGGAGCGTATTATTTTGTTTGGAAAAGGGACGCAAATTAAAAAGGAACACCTCTATTTTATTGAACAGCCGCGTCAGGAAAGAAAAGCCAAAGTGCAGTTCGAACTTCCTGAAGAAGGCATTGATCTTGAGGAGGTGGAAAAAAATTTTATTAAGCAGGCTTTGGAACTGGCAAAATATAATAAGACTAAAGCGGCAAAGTTGCTTCGATTGTCGCCTCCAACCTTATATTATCGGCTGCAAAAATATGGAATCAAGTAGATTTTTATAAAATTTGCTTAAAATTTCATCAAATGCTTAAAAAAGAACTTAGGATGTAAATTGAAATTTCCACTAACTCTAAATGAACGGCATTTCAATTTGAAGCAAAAACAATATGTTATAATGTGTATAGTTTTGAGCATGTTTAATCTGGCATAAAAGTTGTAAATTGAAATTTATAAATGGACAGATGATTGACTTTTTCTTGCACCATGGCACTGCACCTCGCCCTTGGTCTTGAAAATTCGTGATGGGTAGGGGGAAGTGACCTTCCATAAGGTTTCTGGTCTGTGATGGGGCAATTATCCTGAATCCGTATCCCTCGATTGTAGTTATTCATGATGTGGCTCTCAAAATTCACAGGGGAAGAAGTATGCGCATCATTGATAACGTCACCTTCCAAGAAATTGATTGGGATGAACTCCAAAAACTACCAATAGAGCAGTTTGAGGTTCAATTCAATTTCCATGGTATTGTTTGCCAATCCATGGTCATGCAAGAGATTTGCCAATTAATCAAAAAGGTTTCCTCGAGCGATGTTACAGTTCTTATTTACGGGGAAAGTGGGACAGGAAAAGAATTAGTGGCTCGCAATATCCATCGATTAAGCCGCCGTGCTGCCAAACCTTTTATTCCCGTGGATTGCAATGCTCTCCCTACTTCTTTGATGGAAAGTGAGCTGTTTGGTTATGAAAAAGGAGCGTTTACCGGAGCGAACAGTTCAAAACCGGGGCTGTTGGAATATGCAGAAGGGGGGACATTTTTTCTTGATGAACTCACCAATTTGGATTTGAACCTGCAAGGAAAGCTCTTACGAGTATTGCAGGAAAGAGTTGCTCGGCGCGTAGGTTCAACCAGAGAAATCTCAATAGATGTAAGAATCGTTGCAGCAACCAATCTCAATCCGCAAATCGCTCTTAAACGAAACAAGCTACGTTTAGATCTGTATTACCGTTTGAATGTGGTTCCTATTCATCTTCCTCCTTTAAGAGAACGCAAAGAAGACATCCCATTATTGCTTATTTATTACAGTCAAAAAATTGCTGAAAAAGAAGGCAAAAAGGTGCGGCCGTTTTCAAAAGAAGCAGTAGAATTATTACAAAGTTATCATTGGCCTGGCAATATCCGCGAGCTAAAAAATATCGTTGAGCGGTTGCAAATTTTGTGTGAGACGCGAGAAATTCGCCCGGATCACGTTCTCAAAATTGCAGATATCGGCAATCAATTGAATTCGAATCATAGAGACACCAAAAATATATTGAAATACAATGAATTGAGAGCGAAAGTATTGGCTGATTTCGAACGGAATTATATTCAGAGGCTGTTACGAATTGCCCGGGGAAATATATCTTTGGCAACCCGTATTTCAGGGCTCACACGACCAACCATTTATCGCATGGTTAAAGAACACTTACCCAATAAAAATTTTCGAGATTTTTATTCATAAAGCATAGGATGAAACTTTAATTCGAACCGGCTTCTTCATAAAGATTTTCAATTGGGGGAATTGCCTTTCAATTATTTGATTCCGTGCGACTAATCCTTTCAATTTAATGAATGCAGTGGAGTAGGGGGGATTCATGCATCAACCGGAATTGAAAATCCAAACTGGAAAAGCCCGGTCAGTTGACTAATTGAAAAGTTGTATTTCCACATGATGTTAAAATCAATTTACGGGTTTAACTTTCAGATAATCAGGGGGTTAAATTCTATTCGCAGAAATATTGTAAATCGAATTTGACAATCACGGATAATTAAGCGGTTTTAATGATTTTAAGTAATGCTCTAAAATTTGAGTTAACTCATTGAAAATATGATAATAAAATGATGTCATTTATTGAAAAGATAGAGGATGATAAAATGGTACAGTTCTTGAAATGTAAATCCAAAAAAGCTAAAAATGCTTTTTCAATAAAACAGGAGTGGCGATGAACTCCTCAAAGCATGTCACAATGTGAATAGGAGGGGGGATGGGGTAGCTTTAGTGGCATCTCAGGATTTGCGTGCAATCTCCACCATCACTGAATTGCTCGCTGAAAATAGCTTTCGATTTGAAATTTTAGACGGCGGTATTGATTTGATAAAAAAGGTGATCGATCATTCCGTCAATCTCGTGGTGATCGATGCTGACCTGAATAACCATATGCCGATTAACGAAGTCGTTTCCATCATTCGGAAGGCCCGTGAAAAAATATTCATCGTGGTTATTGCCAATCAACTGTCTCTTCAAATGGGGAGGAGTTTGGCAGAGTATCGAATAGCCCTCTCATTGCTTAAGCCTATCAATCGGA
>WAPZ01000063.1 GCA_015520535.1 Candidatus Heimdallarchaeota archaeon | reverse complement strand
ATCTTGTTCGAATTTAATTATGCGACAAAAATTTTTATTACTCTAACCGTAAGCTCTTTTTCTTTAGCAGACAAGTTCTTTGTGTTGCTTCCGCTTTTCATTTGGCTTTTACTTATTTTGGTAGCTACATACCTCGTCTTTGTACCTGTCAAGCATGTCTTGCTATCCCTCCCTCCTCAAGTTACTTTAAAAAAAGTGGCTATAATCACGACACACCCACTTTCCAATCATTTTAATGAAATAGAAATCACCCTTAATGGAAGAACATGTATTATTCACACGGATCAGGCCTGTGAACAAATCAAAGCCAGCTTTTATCAGTACGCGCACTCTTCAGATGAAATACAAAAGCTACCTTTTTATAGCGCCAAAGCCAACATTTTGACCATCCTTACCAAAACCGTGTCTTTCCACCTCACTAACCGCGATCCACACGGAAAAAAACCACGACAAGTGCCAAAAGCACTCCTTATTTATCTCAAAGATCCTTCATTGCTGGAAAAAGCTGCAGAATCACCCGCAAACTAAAAGAAAACACTTAAGATGCATGACATAGAAGGGCATCTTACTTAATAGTAGTACAAGCAACGATTGATTAGACTGGCACATTCAGATGATCGTCAATGAAGGGATTGATGGCACGGGTCAACTTAAGGATCGGTGCGTTCATATTAATTATTAATACTAGATTTCGCATTAAATAGTTGATTGAAAGTTCAGTAAAGCAGTTACGTTGGCGGTTTGGCATGATGGTGATTAATTTAACTGAATTATCCGCATTGGATCAGTTTTTAGTTTGGGTGTTGCTGGCGGTTGCTGTAATTGGTATTTTTTACTGTTTGTTGCTCTATTTATTAGTGTTGGGAAAAGAATCCGTTGCAAATACCCAACAAAGCTTTCAGCATAGAAATAAGTGGTTTTATGTGGGGTGCTCGGCGTATTTTGAGGTACAACTCTTGTTTTTGTTTATTACTGTGATGTTTTGGCTGGTGACTTTTTCTTTTTTTCATGTGTTTGTTTTTTCGATGATGTTTATGTTGTTAAGTGTACTGGCATTTTCGATATTTTATGGCTTGGAAGGGATAATTGGCGTTCCATCTCGAATAATGGCGGAAATAAATAAAGGTACTAGTGATGATGGGGTTTTTCAGATTGCATACTCTAGTAGTGCTATAATGAGCCTATTTACTGAAAGTGTCGGACTGATAGCTGGCATTGTGCTTTTAGCGTTGGCATCTTTTCTGCAGATTGATGTGTATGAGGCTTTGATTAGTTATGCATTTGGAGCAATATTAGTGGCTGTGGTTTACTTTGTTGGTGGTAAGGTTTATACAATAGGTGCAGAGAACGGAAAGTTTTTACTATATAAACGGTTTTCCGCCGAATTAAATGAAGATACGTTATTTATAAGGAGATTTTTAAAGATGAGTCTTCTTTCAAGGCATATAACTGAAGCTACAGCACAGATAGCGGATTTTTTTGAATCACATGAGGTAGCCATGGTGTCAACAATAATGGTGGGTATTTCATTGTATTCTTTTACAGGTGAATGGAAATGGGTCATACTGCCTCTTATTGTGCGGGGATGTGGAATTATTTCTTCAATTATAAGGACTAGTAGTGTGATTCTCAGAAAGAACGGGACTGACACTATTGAACAGCGAATTTTTGGTCATTATGTCCTCTCAATAGGTGTTTTGATGGTTGGATTGGAAATATTTTCTGTTGTTTACATGCAAGATCTTAGGTTATTTGTGGTGTTCCTAGTAGGACTTAGTTTAGTTATCCTTTTCAGTTTTTTAGGGAGAAAAAATGCACCTTCAAAAAAAGAGAATCGTTTGGACTTAAATGCAAATAATGACTCTCATACCAACCATACAAATGCTTCCTTACAAAAACAAAAACCAGCAACAACTAAAGAACGGTTAGCAGAACCGACACATTTTCCGTTCAAAGTCGGTTTACTGAATAGTGGGTTTCAAATTGCCATTGTAAGCGGTGCAATATTTTTGGTAACTTTTATTTTTCAGAGTACTATTACTTTACCGCTATTTCCAACGTTATGGTCAAAAATAGTGGTTATAGGCACAAAACAACTGGTATACGTTTTTTATGGGCTTGCGTTACTGGGAATATTTCTTTTGACAGTGGCAACGGACGAGTTATTCCACGACTTTTTCAATTCCATTGTAAAAACGACGAGTGAATTTGCCAATAATACGAAAAACAATATGAAAATGCACGCAGACGGCGCTTTGACAGTCCTTAAACGTGTAATGTGGGAAACTAGGAGAACATTTGGGAACATTGGTCATACAATTATCTTTTTTGTGGGACTGTCCGTATTTGGCGCCTTGACAGTGTATCTCAAGAAACGTGCCACAATGATGTCTGTATCTGGTATGGAGTTACAAATTCTGCTTGTCATGCTCATTGCTTGGATGTTTTTGCTCATTTTAGGTGATTTGAGCATTCAAGTTCTTAAAAAAGCCACACAACCTTTTATTCGGCAAATAGGTGCTGTTTTTAGTCGGCATCGTGATGAGACTGCGAATGCCGTTTCAATAGTAGCCAACGTTATTACGCACGCAACATTAACCACACAAAAGTACATATTGCAACTAGTTGTGGTGGAGTGGATTCTGCTATTAATCCTTAGTTTTGTGCTTACAGCGTCCGATTTTCTCATCTTTTTATTAACACTTCTTATGTTAGCTCTTATAGTCAGCTTGTTACCAATTAATAACGGAAATACAGTTGCTAACTACCATGAATCAGAACAAAACCTAATTTTGCTAATTCATAGAACAAAAGAGTTGCAGGTACAACAAATTAAACGTGTTTTAATCGTGACTTTTGTTCTTTTACCTTTTACCCGGTATCTGATAGCCTTTGAAGAGAGATTTGTGTTTGCCTTTAGCAAGATTGTGCTCAAAATAGTTTTTATAAGCATTGGCACACTTATAATAATTCTCTGGTACTTTTTGTCCCAACGAATTACAAAACTGATGGTAAAAAAATTTTTGCAGTACGTGGAACACTAATTCCATTAAACATTGGCAAAAAAATGGTTTTTATCACCTTAACATATTCCGACCCCATCGTCCACAACTGAACAAAACCCATAACACCTCATCATTCATATCAAAGACCTTTCATTACTGGAAATCCCAACAAAAAAGAAGAAAAGGCTTAAAAGTAAATATCTCTCCTCTGTTCTCGTATGGTATTTCATGTTTGTGCTTTCGATAACAACAGACCTTCAATTTTCGCGCCAACCATAAAGACAAATATTTAACTTAAAATAATGCGATACCACGTGCTGTGATGAATAAGTGCGTGCGTGCTAGAGTGATAGAGGAAAATGGAAGATTCAAAAAGATCTCCCAAATTTCGGTTATCTAAAAAAAGGAAAAGGACTTTACCACTGACGACTGCCATTCGCTTTTGGTTGTATACAGATGAACATGTAGAAATCATTCAAGAAGGGTTTAGCGTGGATTATTGGCTATGGACCCTCATTACGCTTTTTGTCCTAGCGGTTCCAATACCCTTAGCCCGGGAATTGTCCCAGTTCACGCAATTAAGTATTTTTCATCTGTTATTTTTCTTTTATCTTTTGATTATACTTTTTGTGCTGGTAGCATCTGACTATCCGCGTCTTTTGTTCCGCTATTATTTCCTTCCGCCAAAAAAAATAAAAATATGGATAATACTGTGGACAACGGTGCACTTGCCACCATTGGCCACTCCACCTGCACTTATCTACATAGATGCCCAACCCATCCGCATTCCCATGAACACTTACAGTGTACAAAATAATTTCCGCCTATATGCCACACCAGATCGGATTTTTGTTCCCTTTCGCACCCCAATCCACTTACACATTGGCACAAAAACCATCGTTCTCACCCTCGATGTTACCGATCCGGCAAGGAAAGAACCGGCACACATTCCGGAAGAACTGATCTTTTACATCAAAGACCCACAATTACTGAAAGAAATTTGTAAATCACCTACAAAAACAAAAGAAAACATTATATAGGGATGAAAGTTACTAAACAAGGAATTTTAGGTAAATTGATAGAAGAGGCTGCGAAGAGGGTGGGTTTAACGGAAGAAGATACGCAAAATAAGGAACAATTAGAAAAGTTTTTAGAATTATTGGATAATCCGCCGGATTGGGGAATCGATGAGCCCGATCTCTCCCTACAAGTAGACAGAATTGTATATAATATAGAATAAGCAGAAAACCCGAGACCCGTATACTCAAAATGGCATTTTAACACTTTGCCTGAGAAGCGCTGAATATTACTCGCATTTCGAACTTTGGTTTATTGACGAGTCGTTGTGAGAGGAGTTGGGATAAAATCTGGTTAGGTGCGACAAATGAGTGAAAGTGAGGCTTTAAATGGGGTTTTTCCGGTGTATATCTTATATCGTGTCTTTGAAGCCATACGGGAGCATGCGAGAAAAGATCTTCCCAATGAGGTTCTTGGCGTGTTAGTTGGCTATAAATTACAGTATGAAGGGGTTCCGTATGTGAAGATTATTGATTATGCCACTGGCGAGTATGAAAAGAGCCAGGTACATGCTAAATTTACGTTAAAAGGCCTCCAACAGTATAATTTATTTTTGGATGAGCGTTATGGGATTCATGAGCATCGTCCTCGTGTAGTTGGAATTTACCATTCACATCCGTTTAATGGAGAACCATTTTTTTCGGGCGTAGATCTTGAATTATTTCATAGTACACTTTATTATTCAGACTATAATGT
>WAPZ01000062.1 GCA_015520535.1 Candidatus Heimdallarchaeota archaeon | reverse complement strand
GTTTTAAGTATTTTAATAGGGCTAAGCTTAATGAGCAATGTCCGTGCCAGTCCAGGTCCGAACCATTCAGATGGTGAAATGATAGACATCGAAAGTGGCTTTGTGAGCGACATAATTGTCTTGGAATGGGAAGAAAATAAATCCTTCATGTTTGAAATTACATCTCCGTCGGAGTACACGTTTGAAATACTTGACTTAAATGGAACTTTATATTGGTATGAATTCAAGCATTTTAATGCTGACGAAGCTAACAACACCAATTCGACTGCAAGTAGTTTTAAGCTCTTTCATGAAGGTGAAGATAACGGAAATGACACCACAACAAGCCAAATATTCAATGCTGACGGTCTTCCATATGGTACTCACGTTGAGAAGTATGTAAAACGCCGATTGAACTTCACAGAAACAGGTAACTACACGCTACTTTTGTCCCATTCACACGCTCACGAGGAACCACCGGTTCAATTTAAATTCAAGATTACCCCCGGCTGGAATGGCGGTGAAGAAGTGTATGGCCGTTCAGACTTAGACCAAGATACCGAAAGCAATAGCGCCAGTACGCCGGGATTTGAATTTATAGCAATTGGTACCTTAATTCTTCCTGCAATTTTTGCGGTGTGGAGAAAAAAAAGAAACCACGACTAAATAAGAAGTAGCAGGAGCTTACAAACTATCTCTTTCTTTTAATTTTTTTGTAAAACGGTAAACGCCTAAGGAAACTGTTGTAATTCCAATTAAAAGGAATATAATACCCCATTGTAGGAGTAAATAGCCAATATCGATAGGAAAACTTTGAGAAATAATGTTCCATGAAAGTAAAGCGTTTTTAATGGTGTACGCAAAGACACTAGAAAAAAATCCGACACTAGCTGTCACTACACCTAGTGCTAACGCAACTTGTCCTTGTGCTTTGTGTAATTCTTTATTTCCATGATTTTTCATGACAAAGATTGTAATTACTTTAGGAACACGTTCCCCAAACAATAGACCAACTTCTATGATAATGAACATTATTCCGATACCACTTGGAATCATTAGTAATGTAAAAAAAGCAGCTAACAATCCATCAAGCATAAAAATGAGTACAGTTAAAACGCCAGTTAGTGGATAGACGAGCCATGAAATTTTCTGGATGGCCACAATTAGATCTTCGGAAAAATCAGACACGAGAAGGTTAAACAACATGAGTGTGATTGCAAAGCCAAATAAAATGCCAAAAAGGGTGTAAATTTCCTTGATACCGGGAATTGGCCACGATTTTGAATTTTCCAGTCCATAAATTCGCCATTCTATATTTAGAACGATCCAATAAATGGTTTCTGGCATTCCTAAAGCAAGATACCGCCAAAATTGGTGTTGTTTTTTTGCAAGTTCAATATTAAAAGGAATGAGGCTGGCACACAAGATTACCCCAAGATAAATTCCCAAATCACCGGAATTCATGGGGAACATAATCCCTTCAATGTAATAATTTGCTTGTGGTAAATAAAAGGTAACAATTCCCCCCACAAGTAAGTACCATGAGTAAATAAGTTGGTACAAGACACTACTCAATTTTTTAAACCTCCAATGTGTTAGATTATTAAGAAAAAAGAGATTTTTCAATTACTGATCTCAGTTGCTTAAATTTAGGTAAGATTAGAGTTCTCGAGGGATTAAGCGACCATTAACAACGGAATAAATCTTTTCGGCCATTGCTGCTACTTCAAGGTCGTGGGTTGCAATAATTAAGGTTTTTCCAAGTTCTTCATGAAGATATTTAAAGATTTCAACCATTGCTTGGGTATTTGTGGGGTCAAGATTTCCGGTGGGTTCATCCATGAGAATAAGTTGTGGATCATTGGCTAAGGCTACGCAAATAGAAATTCGTTGTTGTTCACCGCCACTTAGTGTTTCTACACGTTGCTTTGCCTTATGACTTAAGCCAACCCATTTTAAGAGTTCTAGGGAACGTTTTTTCGCTTCTTTTTTTGGTTTTCCTAGTAATATTTGCGGAAATTCAATGTTTTCTAAAGCATTAAGCTCTGGAATAAGATTGAAAAACTGAAATACATATCCCATGGTTTTAAGGCGATATTTAGCTAGATCATCATCACTCAGTCGAGTAATATCAACACCGTTAATATAAATAGAACCAGCGGTAGGACGATCTAATCCCCCAATAAGGTTTAAAAGCGTGGATTTCCCGGAACCTGAGGGTCCTAATATAGCAATCCACTCATTTTCATAAACTGTAAAATTGACACCTAAGAGCACCCGATTTTCAGAGTTTTTTTCCCGGTAAATCTTGACAACATCTTCTAACACAATAAAAGGTGCTTTTGTAGTCTCTGGTGCCGTCATAGGGGTAGAAGAAACGTGTGAAATGGGTTTAAGTGTAGCTGTCTCTATGTTAGCGTTAGTATATGCGCTTTCTGTTGCGGTTACTGCAGTTTTTTTGCTTTTTAAAGAAAAGACTCGCTTGATTTTTTTAGAAATACTTAACGTGGATGGTTGAGAGATCTTTGCTGGTTGTGATGTTTTAGGACGTGTTGGCTCTGCTTCTGGTGGTTTGATGACTGGTGGTGTATTCTGGCTGACTTTGGGGGGTTCAATTCCGGATTGTGGTTGTAATGGAGGGTTATCCGGATGTGTTGCCATAGATGGCGCTAAATCTTCGTCAAAAAGTGTCTCCATGAGTTGTTCCGATGGGGTCTCACTTTGTGGTGGTGGAAGCTCGGATAATGTCTCTTCAGTTTCAGGTTGATAGGATTGTAATTCTTCCAATGCTTTTACCATTAGCATTTCCAATTCTTCGTCAGACTCTACTTCTGCAATTGTTTGTGTCGGATCTTGTGTTTCTAAGATGGATTCAATTTTTGTTAATTCGTGTGCCGACGGTGACGGTATTTTTTGGTGTGTTTCCGCTTTATTTACCATTGATTGAGGTTCTACGGAGGATGATGTTGATGCCGGTGATAATGTGCCTTTACTTATAGGTATGTTTTTCTGAGAGGCGGTGACTTTTTGAGAAGATATGGTGTTACTTGAGATCGTGCTACGTTGGGATTCTACTGAAATAGAGTGTTTTCTTTGTTTTATCCATGTTTTTAAGTCATGAATGGTGACTTTTTTCTTTGTTGGTGGCTTCTTTTTGGCATGATATTCCTTATCTAAATCTGCTGTGGTTTTATTACCCGTAGATGATTCTTTGACTTCTGTTTGATAAGAAGAACGTCGTTTTGCTTTTAACCATGATTCAAGATGTGCAAAATCAATTTTTTGTTTAGGGGTAACAGAGGTTTTTTTTGCGTTGATACCTTTCGATGGTGTGTGTAAGGATGATACGTTCTTTTGCTCTGTCGCTGACACTCGCCCATGTGTAAGCGTTTTGGGGGACGATGCGGTGTTTATGGGAGTATCAGCGGTTTTCTTTTTCTTGCGAACCCAGTCAATCACACTTGGTGAACTAGAAGATGACTTTTTCGTGGGTTGTAAAACAGTCGGTTTTGAATCGGAAAGCGGCGTGCTTTCGGCAACTGGTGCTTTAATACTCTCTTCTTGGTGGTGGACTTTATTTCTTTTGGATTGTTCCTCTTCCTTCATACGTGCACAATAAGGACAGTCTCTTTCTGTATAGTATCCGCCACAATTCTTGCAGATTGGCAATGAAACTTTCTCCATACCTAAATAATTCCTCAATTCGAATTATAATCATGCCCTTTTAAATCATTTTCCTTTGAATCCTCAATAGCTACTACAGCAAAAAAATTTTCTAATAATTTAATTGTAAATGGTATAAAAATCAAAATCCATAAAAAAAGTATAATAGAGGAAAAAAACTCTCTAAAGGGTTGTTATTGTGCCTTAAAGCCCTCACGCACGCGAACTGCCACGCCATGATCAAAATCCATCATTTCAATTCCGGAGACAATCGCCCGTCCACAAGCGACTAAGTTATCCTTCGGATCGAGAATCAATACTTCATCGCCGGCAAAAACGTCACCGACGCTTATTACATGTTTACAAAAGACGCTCTTCTTTTCACGTGCCATATCAGCAGACGCTTGCGTCACTTTGACGATTTTTTTCGTGCCTTTTTCAAGAAGATGTGCTGCCAAAGTTAGTTTGGGAACTACAAAACCATCTTGCGGCCTGATTGTTCCCAGCAATTCGTGACTCTTTTTATCATAAAAACGTCGAATGCGCCCAGTTGTACCAAATTCAATTTTTAATTCATGCTCAATTAGCACATCGAATTGATAAAAAATAAGGCCTTTAACCTCATGGATTGCCCATTCTTTATCCTCTATTAATGAAGAAAATGAAAATTCCGGTAATACTTTCCAACGATCTTCCAATGGAGCGAATTCGTTGCCAATTAAATACACATTTTTAAATTTGGAATGATATTTTTGAAGAAAGGCATCCAAGAAGTCTAAATCAACATGTGGGACGCGTTCTAACTGCGACAACGGATATGTCCAGCGTAATTCAAAGGGAATCACTCCAAAAACTTCGGAAGAAAAGATTATTTGTGCAATTTTTGCCATAAGATCGGCGTGTTGTAGTTTTTCTGGCAAAACTAATAACACATCTTTATGAATGTAAAACTCATTCATTATCTTCGCTTTGTGTCGTTTAACTTGTGGATACCAATTTACAAAGGGTGTTGCCTTTTGTGCCTCTTTTGATAAGGGTTCCAAGAGTTCTAACAAAGGATTTTCCGTAAAAAGTAACCTAACAGCTTCAAATACTTGTGGATGCCGCATTGCACGAGAAAAAATAAGTTCTGTCAATCTTCCATTTCGAATGGCTTGCCGAATCCGACGAATTTCTTCCATGGTAACCGCTAAATTATGATAAGCCAAGAGTTTTTCACGTTCTTTAGCCGCCAAGCCCTTTATTTCTTTTGGACTATATTCACTACAGACTTTACAGCTACATGGAAATTCCTCTAATTTATCCAAATCATAGGTACCATCGACAGTTAAATAACGCCCGTCTTTAGCAAAAAGAGAATATGCAGCTGAATCAAACAGATCAACACCGGCAGCCACCGCAACCGCGAAGAAAAGGGGATGTCCAGCGCCAAAAAGATGGACTGCCTTATTTAAAGGTAAATATCTCTTTGCCGTTAAAATATTACTCATGACGGTTTTGAATTGATAATTAATTAACAAACCAACTTCACTTCCTAAGGCATAATAACTGCAAGGAATGTTCCGAACTTTTTTGGCACTCCACTCCACCAGATCTAAATACCGTCCACCTTGTACTGGACACACAAAATAAGTGGGAATTTTTTGTATCCGCTCAAATGTTTCAAATACTTTTTCTTGAGCAATTTCATACGTATCTTTAATTGTAATTGGAAGATCCAATGGAATTCCCGCATCAACACCAATCTTTTGTTGAAAATCGATAATTTCTTCATTTTCTACTTGAACATGCCCATAAACCATCAGCTGATAGGCACCGGAATCGGTAACAATTGGCCCATCCCAATCAATGAGCCGATGAACGCCGTCTTTCAACGCTTGTTCTTTTATATCTGGGTTACTAAATATAATATAAGAATTAGTAATAACGATTTCAACACCTAAATCCTTCATCTCTTGTGGCTTTATAATCTGCTCTTTAGGATTAATGACTGGCATAATTGTTGGTGTAACCACCCGACCTTTTGAAGTTTCGAGAACACCTAATCGAGAAAGCAGATCTTTTTTCTTTATCTGAAATTTGAAGGGTACTTTAATATTGGTAGCAGAATTATCATCCAAAATAGACACCTAACCATTTTATTGCCGTTTGACGATTATAGCATTTATAAGGGAATGTATAGGCGAACACGGTCAATGACAGTTTGAAATTCTCGAAAAATATCTGTTTCTAGCATTTCATGCGAAAGCTTTGCGTGTTGTTTCAACAAATCAGAATACATATTTTCAAAGTGTTTCGTAATAAACCTCGAAATGGATTTAACGAGGAGATTATTTTCGCTTACAATCACTAATGTCGTTGCAATACTTCCTGGAGAAACGACAATAACTTTATCTCCAAAGTTTAACTCTAACAATTCCTTAGCACTTAAAATTGTGGCTTTTAGAGAATAATTCAAGGTAGTAAAAATCCGTTCAAGTTCATCTTTACTAATCGTTTGGCTTCGAAAGTCGTAAGAAATCAAGAGTCTTCCCGTTTTTTTGTTGAAAATTGCAATTTTTTCCAGTTCTGAACTTGTTACAAACCAACTTTCCTTGAAAGAAAGAAACATGTGTCCGAAAATGACAATGCTAACCGCCGACATTAATGACCATGTGAACGTTGGGAGTGAAATTGATGGGAACGTCAAAGGAATTATTAACAGAGTTATGACTAAAAACAAGCTTAAAAGGAATGTAAATACCGTGGTTTTCGAGACAAAAGGAAGGCCAGCCTTTTTTAATATTTCACGAATATTTAAAAAGCGTTGAATGAAAATTAACCCTATAAAAATGATAGTTAATATCGTTAAAAGGAGTC
>WAPZ01000061.1 GCA_015520535.1 Candidatus Heimdallarchaeota archaeon | reverse complement strand
TATAAGTTCACTCGGTTGCGTTTCACCCGCAATTCCGACAAGTTTTAAACCTTTAATCGAGAAATCCCGATGAATCGCTTCATTAATTCTCAACATTTCTTTCTTTAAGTCGCTTAGCAAATTAATTAAATAATCAAAATTAAAATGTGACTGTGGCGTTTTTTGTATTCTTGAGATAAAACTATCTAATGTGATAGAAATTTCACGCTCAAATTGTTCTTTTTGACTGTTAACAGATTGTAAAAAAACCAATTTTGCATTTTTAGCGTTACTTGACATTTATACACCCCTTGATGCTTATTCATCTTTATCAGATATATTAGAGTTTAATGAGTTTTCATTTTGCGTGGTTTTGCTTATTGGGGATAAACGTTGGAGGATACGCTCTTTTGCTTGATTTGCTCTTCCTAATGAGCCTTCATATAAGGAATGAAGCATTATACTTAAATCTGAAATACCCGAATTCGGATCAAAACCAAAAATTTCTAACATTCTTTGGTTCCATTCGGCTGCACGTCGTAATTCAGAAGGAATACGCTCAATTTCATGCTGTAATTTAGGTAATATGGTTTTTGCCGCTTTTTGAGAACTATTTAATTCTTGAATAAGGCTTTCACTTGCTGATAAAACCATGATTCGTATTCTTTTCCGGATTTCATCCACATCAGAAAACAAGTCTTCATCATACAGTGATTTTGACCAATCATAAATTGACATGAGTGACATATACGCTGACTTTTGTAAACGCACCCAGTTTAAAAGTGAGGCTAATGCATTTTCTATACGATTTAAATCCCCGCTTATGTATTGTTCTACCCCTTCCTTAAAACCCGATGAACTTAGAACACGAATAGACAATAAATTTAAGGTTTCAATGAAGTCTTTAATCACGCGTTGATACTCCGACAAATCGTTTTTTTGAGATTCTGCCATATACTCACCTATAATGTAATTTTATTCCTCTAAATGCATTTTACCACTAAATAACATCTCAGAACATAATTTCGACGAAAAGCATTAAATATTATTTCTGATTTAATATTTTTACGTCACCATAAAAAGTTTTTTATTTTATTGCCAATATTGTACATCCGGGAGAGAATGCAAGCATTTCCTATAGAGTTGAAAGACGATGAATCTCTCAAAACAAACCACGCGAGTGCAGTCAAAAGAACAAAGAGAACAATTAGAATCACGTGTACAAGGGATATTTCGCTTAGTTGGATTCGAAATTATAACCGACACGAGTGGCTCAGCTAGTTTTGACTTTTTTGCCTATAAAAAAACGCCAATAAGTTCTTTTGTTCGCCAAAACTACTTAGTTAAAGTATTAATTGATTTAGATGTGTTTAGGAAGCAACACGGCATTGAACTACAAATCCTTTCTGACTTATTTAGTGCAACTCCCTTATTAGTTTCCGAAACGAGCGGCGGCGAGGATATGCATGATAATACTGTTTATTACCGCCACAAAATACCAAGTGTTAATACTACTACTCTTAAAAATCTTCTTGTGCATTCAGAGAAATTATATCAATATTCTGTGCGTGGCGGATATCTAATTAAAATTTCAGGACAAAAACTCAAAGATTTACGGGAAAAACACGGACTAACGCAAGAACAACTAGCAGAAATTTTAAATATCTCTTTAAAAACCTTACAAAGGTATGAGAAAGACATAACAGATCCTAATATCGAAAATGCGCAAAAAATCGCCTCCTACTTTAACGATACCTCCATTTTTGAACAAATTGTGATTTCACCAAAAAAGGAGCAAGGACAAGTCGGTACGCACCAACAAGCACTCACTAATGTAGATATCCCACCTGAAATGACAAAACCCAAAACTAAATTACAAAATATTATTACTTTTCGCCTTGATCAATTAGGATATGTCTCTTTATGGTTTCGATCCATTCCTTTTGATGGCTTTGTTTTATTGCGAAAATATGTTAAAAAAGGTAAAGATACAAATAAAATTATGATTGATAAAAACGTCTGCGGTACCAACATTCCAATTCTCAGTGGCACCATACCTAGCGTTCACAAAAAAATTATTGAAAAAGTACATACTTCCACTAAGTTATCACATGCGTCGACAAAAAAGAATTTATGGGTAGCCCAAGATAACGAGCAAATTAAGGAACTAAAGAAATGTATTCACAAAACGCTACTAAATGATCTGCGAATCATCTCAATCGAAGAGCTCGAATCTTTAGAAAATAAACAGCTAAAAGAAATTCTCTTAAAATCTCAATGAGCGCTTATGCAAATCGTTTTAAATCGCAATAACTTACAGTTCATTGAGCACATTTATGAGAATGGATAGAGCTAGAAATTTTTTAGTGGAATAAATGCTCAAAATGCCATTAGATAAACCAGAACATCTTTTTTTTCATGGAATTAAAGAAAAAATCTGTTAGGTGCATGAGTTTGGATGAATCAAAAACAATAGAAACTATAGCGCTTCAAATCGGTGATCTAGAAAACAAAGTCCAAAAACTTCGCGAAGAAAGAACTAATTTTCATAAAAAAGCTGCTGAATATGCTAAAAAGCGAAATATGCTGAATGATCAAGTACGAGAACTTATTTCTACGGCAAAAGAAGAACGCACGCTCCGTGAACAGTATTTAAATGATGCTAAAACGCTTAAACAAGAAATAGATCAGCTAAATGAAACGTTAGAAGAAAAAAAACAACTTCTTGAACAAAAACAAAAAGAACTAGAAAGCTTAAATGAAGAACTTAAAGCCAATCCGCAATTAAGAAACCGTACACGTCAGTCAAACATTTCTCCGCGACAAATTGAAAAGGAAATTGCACGACTGGAATGGAAACTCCAAACCATACCCAACTTAAATCCCGAGGCTGAAAAAGAAATCGTAAGTATGATCGAAGTGCTTCAACAGAAAAAAAAGGAAGCCTCACAAATTTACGAGATAGAACAGGAAATTCGAAAGTTGCAACGTGAAATTCGATTTTTATACGGGAAAATCA
>WAPZ01000060.1 GCA_015520535.1 Candidatus Heimdallarchaeota archaeon | reverse complement strand
GCATTATTTATACTCTTTTAACCTAAAAAAACGAAATAAAAGGAGTATAAGCTAAAAAAGACCACCATATCGCAACGCAACGGCAAGAAATATTATTACAATCCCTAAAAACACATTAATACGTTCGAATAAGACAATTCGTGAATAAATGGATGATGATTGCGAACTATCTGCAGTTTCACTGGTATATTTTCGGATTAGCAACGTCAAAACGAGGGTAATGGCAACCATAATAAAAACCAATGTCATTTTGATAGTTAATGTCAAACCATACGGAAATTTCGGGCTAAATACAGAGGCATCATTTCCGTCCACAAAAATCCGGGTAAATCCGGTAAACACCAGCAAAATCACAGTAACCCAAGCAATAGGGATAAATCGTGCTTGTAAATCCCTGACAAAGGACATAATTTCCCCATTTTTTGCTTTTTTAAGGTTAGGTCGAATTACTGCCTCAAAATATGTACTCCCACCAACCCAAACTACAGCAGAAAATACATGTAACCATCCGACAACTATAGATGTTAGTTCAACCATGGTATTTCACCTTTATATTTCAGATAAACACGTGTTTATCAATTTTAACTAACAATTTAGAGATATAAAAAAATTTCTTTCTTGTTGCTTTTCTCTGTGTGTTAAGGATTACATACATACCAAAAGAGGATTAGGGCCGATTCAAAAAGATAAAATGCTTAATTCTGGACATTTTGGGGGAGAACCACTTCTGCATTTGTTGGAATGGCGAATAATAAAACCTTCATGCTTAAATGTCAGTGTTTTTTTCACCGAACCATCTGGTTGTGGTATTTCTTTTACTTCACGTTTACTAAAGGCATAATGAACACAAAAATCATGTTCAAGGAGGATTTTTTCTAAAATTGGCATGAAATATGGTGCACCCGCTATCATCACATGAATAATGTCTGTTTCTGAATTGTTTACATTCTTTACTAATCTAACAATCTCATATGCGCGTTTATACATGTTGTTGTCGCTACATTCTTCTAAATGTTCAAATGTTAAAAGTTTTTTAAGATATTGATTTTTCTCTTCGGGTAGATTTTTGACACCGGCGTTTATTTGATCTGGCGTTGGTGAGTGCTGTGTTAAATTCCAGATTGTTATTTTTGTAGTTGTGCCTATGGGCATAATCTTATCACACGCACATTTATTGGAGAGATTTACCACTTTTACATCAATCTGATTGCAAAAAAAGGTTAATTATTATGTTACATTTAAAATCGAGGAAAATTGGGGATAAAATTATTGAACCACGCTTCTAACAGCGTTTTGCTTCTTTTTCTTAGCAGTAGGCGGGTTTAAAGGATTGACAAAGCCTAAACCAAGTGCATTTCTCTCCCCAAGTCCCACATCAAATAAGAATTTGTAAAAGTCCTTTTCTGCTTTTCGTAAAGGATGTGGCAACTTAAAACGTTTCCATTTCGTTACGACAGTGGGTGTTGTTTTCCCATTTACTGTAATTGGGATAACGACAGTTTTGTCATATACCATTTCTTCAAATAATGGCCGTGTGAGATCAGGAAACTCTCCATAAAAACCTTGAAATTTTTTGACGGCATTTTCTGTCAATCGTTTCAGGAAAACTTGTAATGAATGACCGGGACGTTGAAAACTGAAATACGTGTTTCCTCTTCCGCTGGGATCATAGCGTAACAAAATGGGGCTGCCAGTAATCCATTCGTACGGCAATTTAACATCAAATAATTTGGTATTGAGAATTTTAACACGCCAACCTCCCCACAGATACGATTCTCCAACTTGAATTTGTTCACGTAATGCTTGCAGAAGTTGGCGCCACGGTGAAGAAAAAAGCACTTTCACTTTCCCACCGCGATGACAATTTTTCAATGGAAAGACATCGGAATAACAGAAATATTTGAAACCAGAACGGTTATGAATGGGATCATAAGCAGTGTTCCGTAATAGACTGTAAAAAAAGCCTTGCATGGCGTGTTTGTTTGGTTGATTGTTTAAAACGTCATTTAAAATTTCCCCTTCAATTAACAATCTCATAGGGACACTCTCATCGCTTTATTGTTCATTAATTTCAATTTTTCTTACCCGTTCCCACTTTTTTAAATGTTATTATAAAAAAGGGAAACAAAATTTCTTACTGCACTGCATATCTGCTGACTGAATATAACACCAATCTTTACCCGCCTTTTTGCTTAGATACGGTAAAATACAACCTATATTTGAAAGAAGTGGTACCTCTTGATTATGTTATCACATTGTTTCTAAAATAAGAATTAAGATGAAACACATTTTTTGCGTGTTATTATCAATTGACTTCAAATAATCAGTGAGCTTTACCCTTTTCCATGGACATACTTGGGTTTAATCGTAATCTTAAGGCGTATTTCACCCGGTGCAATAGAAAATGTGGCGTTTTTGCCTTGGTACTTTCTAGCCAACTCTTGTATGTGTTCAACGGCACCTTCTTCGCTCACTTCAATCACCTCACCTTGAAACGCAACATATCGATACATGTTGTTCTTATCGAGGATGCACATCGCCACCTTTGCGCCAACAAGCATGTTTTGCGCTTTGATTCTTCCTTTTGCGGTGTTAATGTAAAATAAACGGCGATCTTTATCATAATTAAACCAAATTGGAGTAGCTTGTGGAATACAAGCCGAATTTACAGTTGCAAGGACTGCAATATGCGGTCCTTTTATTAAATCCTCGTATTTGTCAAATATTTCCATAACATTCCACCAGCTGTGTTCGACATTTGGTTACACGCAAATAATGTGTCTCTTAAAGCATTTACTTAAAAACAAGAAACCTATCTTTGTTAATGTTAACACTATTTTCATCATATGTCCGCTCAGTCTGCCCCTTTTATTCCATAAGATTCAGTTTTCACTACCTTTAAGTGCAAATTTGTTAACAAACTCGATAAAAACTTTATGTCAACATAGTACAACTCAACAACTCTTTTTTCACCCCAAATTATATGACAAAGGTTAAAAACAAGCGTTTCCAACGTCAATAGTGCGATGTGACCTCTTTGATGTTAGTTGTCGTAGCAAAGAGGATGCCGATTTGGTAACGCACATCTTTATAAAGAAACGTGAACAAGCTTAGAATTGGATAGCATGTCAAAATGACGTGTCATGAATCGACTTGCGGATTGGGTTCGTTATGAGTTCACCACGCGACGACAGCGATACAGGGCGTTATCATTCCCAACAATACGACATCACACTAAAGGACATTACCGCCGAGACGGGCATCACGTTGGTGTCCGAACTCTTGAAGATTCCTATTGTGAGTTATCGGGTGATTGCCACAGAACTGGTTACCGTAGAAAGCCGTGAACTTGATTACGTGTTTGAGGTTCGTACACCTGACGAAACATTCATTCTTCACTTGGAATTCCAGTCGAAAAACGATTCTGAAATGCCCAAGCGCATGTTAGAATACCATGGGCGGCTGTACCGTCATCATGGTAAACCTATTGTCTCTGTGGTAGTATACCTTGGAAGTGAACCCCTACGAATGAAAGATACCGTGGAGCATACTACGCCATGGTGCACCTTGGCCTTTCGGTACACAATCATTACTCTTAATGAGTTGAATCCCGACCACTTCTTGGTACAGAAGTCTCCCGATGCGATTGTGCTGGCCATCTTGGCAGGAAAAAACCCATCACGGGAACTCGTGAAAACGATTCTCACTCGACTCCAGCAAGTGGTACCACAGGATCAGATCGAGACATATCTGTTAAAGTTGGACATGCTTTCCCAGCTGCGGGACTTAAGTCCCGTTGTACATGAGGAGGTGAAAAAAATTCCCTTGAAAGTTGACGTACGTAAGTTATTGGGATATCAAGAAGGCATGAAAGAAGGCATGAAAGAAGGCATGAAAGAAGGCATGAAAGAAGGCATGAAAGAAGGCATGAAAGAAGGCATGAAGGCTGCACTTCGTGAGTCAATCATGCGAATCGTGCGGAGAAGATTTTCTCCGGATCTTGACATGCTTGCTACAGTGATGAACGCCTTGAATTCCTTGAATGACCCGCAATTATTGGAAGACGTCGAGGATCTAGCGTTAACGGTGTCATCTCTTGACGAGTTGCTCCACCACTTAGCCGAACTTGGTGAATCTTCGTGAAAAATAACAGATTTTTTTTGTGATGGTCAGTTTTTTCTAGTTTTTGGTTTTATGTAGTGGTATTCGTATGATTGATTCATACGTACGTCTTAGGACAGCGTGAAGAATGGGAGACTAGTTAATAAATCATCGTACGAGCATTAAAATCGGAATTGTTGACTTTTTTGATACCTATAATCGCTGGTAATTTAAAAAAAGTCTAATGAAAGCATATAATGAAATTTCGCTATTTTTGCGCATTATGGAGATAAACCACAGCGTGTTATGCAAATCTTCAAATATAAGCTGACTGAAAAGAAAAGACATCTCTTGATTACGTTGCATGTTGTCAGAAAGTGTAAAAATGCGTAATTTTTTGCGAATTACTGCTAGTTAGGCATTAAAAAATAGAAAATTAGATAGTGACAGACTGAATTTGATTGATAAGGTGAAAAAAGTCACTTTTGAATTCGTTGATGGAAATTATTCCCGTATCCAGATTTTCTTTGTGTTTTCGTTCGAAATTATCTAAAAATACTCTACCAAGAAGTTCTAAATTGGATGAAAATAAGCCTTGGGTAAAAAATATAATGATTGTTTGTTTTTGTGAAACGAAAGACACGATGGCGTCTTGAAAAATCATACTAGTTAATGTAGATTTGGAGCCCCAAAAAAATTCAAAGGTTTCCTTGAATGCCGCCAGTTGTGCCGTTAACAATTCTGTTTTTAGCTCTTGATTTTGTGTAAAGTCGTAAGAAAATAGTGGTAAACCGGCAACTGTCAATACAATGAATTGTTTGACCTTGGTATATGATATACTCAGCATTAAAGGATTTAAATATAATGCGATTGCCCATAGCAGCATGGCGATGGCAAAAGTAGCGGGTCTAGCAATTCGTATCATAAAATTTTGCGTTAATGTAATCGAAAGTACCCAGAAAATAAGGAGAATATGGGAAGTAAAGAGTATAAAAATGGGAATTTGTTTCCAGTCGGACTTTTCTTTTCGTGTTTTTAGTGTCATTGGGCGGATAAAGTGTAAAACAAATATAAATAGGAGAATTACCGAAAATATGCCGATAATAGGACTATACGAGGCATTATAAAAAAATTTATCTTCTTTTAATTGCACAAAATCTTTGTTGGCGAATAAACCGATTAAAATTCCCACTAATATGGAAATAAAGTGTGTTCTCTTGGGTAGTCGATCATATTGCGAATACATTAGTGCCATGAATAATGCCCAAATTCCTATCATCAAAAAAAGATTTGCCAAGAACCACATGAAAAAAATCGAATTTTCTGAGACAAGTTCTACTAAAAATCGCGAAAATGCCGCAAAAAAAAGGAAAATAAAGCCAAAAAGCATCCATAAATGCCCATTATAATGATACTTCTTATAAGTAACTGTCGTACTAGCAACTGCAATTGAATAAGCAATTGTATTCAGAAGAAAAATCCCTACATTAAATGCATTAACACCACTCAATACATTTCACTCCGTCATCTAGCTGTCTCACCAACAGCCAACCAAGATTGAGATTATTTTTCTAACCATTATAAAATTTGGGGTTGGAATAGTAACTTTATATTCAAAAATGCAATATAAAATGCCTTAAAGTGCAGAATAACATTT
>WAPZ01000059.1 GCA_015520535.1 Candidatus Heimdallarchaeota archaeon | reverse complement strand
TCGTCGATCATTTGTAAGGTAGGTAACGTATTGCTGACAATGAACGGAATGGAGGGTAAATTTTTCGCTGACGTCCCTAAAAAGTTTTCCAGCGGTAACATTTTATCGTTTTTTGAAAAATACCATACTTCATAATGGTGTAAGGAATCAAGAAGTGATGTCAAAAAACTATATGAATTAAATAATGTGGGTTTTTGAACATACAGCCAAATTTTGCAGTTTATCCGATTATTTACGCATTTTTGGGGAAGACTGGAAAGTAAATGATATAATTCTGCTAATTTGGGGTGTTGGACGCTTGAATAGACTTTAATTAGATTAAGTAGATTTTTAATAGAATCCATATGAGAATATTTTTTTAGTTTATCTGTCAAAAAAGAAAAGTCGGGAAGTGCAGTAAGACTTAACGTGGCTGTTAATTGTTTCAATAAAATGAGCAAATGTATTTTAGAGATTGCAAACTGATATTCTGGGTTACTTTTTGCAATTTGAAATGCAGTATAAAGTTGTTTAACATTTTTCGTGTGAATTTGTAATTTTGGGGGAAGTGTGGCGACTTGTTCATCATAAATCGTTTTAATAACATTAAGTATCCGATAATATTGATGTGGGAGTCCCAAAACATACTTAGTTAGGGGAAGCGTTATGGTTGGCGAAAGATTATGGGAAACGATTTTTTTAATGCCAAACAGCTGACAATATTCGAGAAGCGTTTCTTTTTTCAGCCGCATGGGTTCATAGGTTTCAAATGCCACATCAATTTTAGGAAGACCAGTAGCAGAAAACAGTTTTTTCGTGTAATTTGCAGAAATCAACGGTAAAAGATTGCTGGTTATCACTAACTCCACATTATCTTTGAATTTATGCCAATGGGAATAATCGCGCCAAAGAATGGTGGGCGTGGTAATAATACACGGAAAAGTTTTATAAGCTGCCATTCGTGTGGTAATAGGAGTACGTGGGGTTAGAATGGTGACATGTTTTTTTTCTAACGCTCCAGAAGTAGTCAAAAAGTCATATAAAGGCTTTAAGAATGAGTTTTTAGTTATTATGAGATAATGAAAGGATTTTTGCTGTGGAAATCGCTCATGTATTTTAAGTTGCGAATAATAGAGCCGCAATGCAATTAAGATTTTCAGTGAAAGAAAATGAGCTGTGATAATTAAAGACGGCTGAGACAAAGTGGTGATGAAAAGATTTTCTTGTTCAAACGTTGGTTTGACGCGCAAAGGATAGGATTCATAAAAAGTGTCCTTAAAATGGTCAACAGAAGCCGTCATATTTTAATCACCAGTGCTATCCTCCTCTTCAAGAAGAACGGAGCCCATAGGATATAATTTAGTAGTTGTTTTTTCTTTTTGAATTTCATCTTGGTGATTCATATTAAAAAGCGGCTGTGGGTGTAGGCATTCAATTGATTTTAATGTTTCATACAGTTCAAGAAGGTGGAAATGTGCATCAAGTTCTGAATTTGCACCCACAATAAGGATTTTACCCTTAGATGGATCCGTAATAATGAAAAAAACGTCTTTATTAGTAGAAGAAACGAAAATAGGTATCCCTTCAAGTGCTAACGTATCAGTCAAAATTCGTGTCGGTGTTATATTGTATGATAATAAGGTTGTTAAAAGTTTATCGTCATTTCTAAGTTGCATAAGTTTTTTTATATCAATGGAAAAGGGGATTTGCACGGAAACAACCATTTGTGAAATTTCATAATTAAAGGTAACATTATATTCTTCTAATTCACTCAAACGATGGAGTTGAAATTTTTTTATATCACGCAAGTTTCCTAACACCATTTTTTGATTCCACCTCTGCACAGAATACGAGTCGTCATGCCATAATTTATTGGAGTTTTGAAAAGTTTTTAAGGCTAATTATCACTTCACTAATTCTATAATGCCAAAAATCGATGGTTAGTTGTCTAAATTCGCTATTTTGTTGCTTTAGTTGCGGGACTCGAGACATTGTTATTTTAATGGGGAAAAAAGGATCAATGATTCGACGCATGAACTGTTGTGGGGGGATGTTCAGCTCTGGTACTTGATATAGCCGGTTGCTTCCGCATAAGAACGATTCCTTACGAATGCTATAAACTGCTACCTGTTGACAAAGCCGATGTACTTGAAGTTTCATTCTTTTTAATGGGAGATTTGTTTCATAGATAAGTGACGTAAGTCCATCAATTATAATACATCCAAATATATGATTTTTTAACGAAGTGGTGAGTGAACTTACAAGTTCTGCCCAATTTGCTGGTTTTAAGATTAATAAGTTGTCCATATAGTACGTGGGATTGGAATCTAACTCCTTTAAGGAGGCGAACTGCGTCAACAGTTCTTCCAATCTTTTTGGTCGAAAACCTCTAGCTAAGTCAACCCACAGAAGTTTGTGCTTATGTTGTGCTTTTTTTGATGAAGAAGACGACACATTTTCTTTTTTTGGTAATACACTCTGCTGAAGTAAATAATGTGCTGCAAGAGCCATAAGTAACTGTGTTTTTCCAGTTCCACTTTCACCTACCACATTTATCCCAATACTAGAAGGTATTCCCCTTTTACTAGGAAAAAGATTATTTAACCAATCAAACGTTGCTAAAGTAATTTGTGGCTGATATAAACGCCCAACCAAGTATGCAAAGGGATGTATCATGATTTGTTTCACACCTTTATTGTTTTTCCTTGGAATTTTCTGTGGAGTCGTCTCCACATTCCGCCCGCTCTTTTGGATGCCGCTTGTATTCATACTTATACACCTGCCCGTTTCTTTACTAATAATACAGATTTTTAATGTTAATTTTGCGATATATCGACATTATTTCTTAATCCAAGAAGTATATCGTCCAGATCTGTAGGTTGCTCTTGATCTGAAAGAATACCTTTGTCAAAAGATAAACGTTTTCTTGCGAAGGAATATAAAGGTGGTGGAAACATGTGTGAATCAATATATTGCTTCGATGAATACATAACCACTGTAGTGAGACGCATGTCATTTGTTGTACGTGCTTGGCTTAATAAAGCGTCAAACCAATGAACAAAGAAGTCTTTGCTCAAAAAAGGAGGCACATAATCGATAACTAAAGTGGAAAATTTCCATGCAATGTATCTAAGTTGTAACATCTGAAATTTCCACTCTTCATCATTAACTGTTATCAAATAATAGAGATTTACCAGGTTTTTCCTAAGACTATAAAGTGATAAAGGAAGATCTGGCAATGCCGTTAAATAAAGAAGTGCTTTTCCTTGAAAAATGTTTTTGTGCTCGGTTAAGAGTGTATACCAAAACAATTTCCGTGCACCATTAAATTCCAGAATTTTTATCGAAATAGTTGGTAGACGGTTAGCAACTTCCATACACTATCCCTTCGTTCTTTCTCTTTAGATGAAACTATCTGTATATGATTTTTTCAAAAAATAAAAATAAAAATTAGGTTTTTCGTCTGATTAAGTAGGAACTTCCACCGAGTCCGATAATCATTACTATTGAAATGAGAATATCTGTTATTGTAAAATTTCCAGCCACTTTTGGCGAAGAGGTTGGAACAGATTCAGAAGTCGACGGAGAGGACGATACATTACTACTATTGTTCGATGATGACTCTGTCGTCGAGTTAGGAAGGGTGGTACTAGAAGAGGGCGGTGCGGGAACTTGTTCTGCTTGTACAATAATAAGTAAAAAGGCTGTAGAATTGCGATTTAAGGACTCATCCTCTATTACAACGGAAATATTATAAACATCACTGGGAAAATTACTAAATTCTAACGTGAGGGTTTGTTGATTATTCCAAGACCCGTTTTTCGCCAACGTATCATTCACATATACGTAAAAATGGCTTGGATGTCGATCAAAGGCATTAATATATAACGTAAACGTTTCATTATCAGAAACAGTATAGTTTTGCTGAAGTGAAGGCTGAAAACTTACAAACTTTGGTGCTGTAAGGTCTTTAACACTAATCCAAGTTGTTGTACTGCGAGTGTTCCCATAAAAGTCTCTCATTACGACTGTTATATTATACGTGTCTAACTGAACCTCCTGGAAATCATAAAAAACATGATCGTTCGAATAAAAGGTTTTATCGAGAATTATGGTCCTATTAAGATAGAGAATAAGTGAGACATTTCCAGAAAGATCATACACTTGCCATTCTAGTTGTATCGGATTTTGAAGAACTTCACGTTCGGGAAGTATTAAATCAGCTGGCACTTTTAGAAAAACAGGAGCCGTTGTATCTTGAATAGTGACGGTAACAAAGGACGTTGAGTTATGTCCTTTTGTATCAAACGCAATAAGGGTGATATTATATATTCCAACGCGGAGTCCAGAAAAACTGACATTTACTGGTTGATTACTCACCCATGTTCCGTTCTGATAAAGGCTTCCATTGATATAGAGTTCAAATACGTTCGGATCAAAGTCAACAATCACCCATTCTAAGATAATCGCTGTACCTAATTCATAAGTGGCGTTTGTTGGCGCAACCGAGAAACTTGGGAGCGTGTCAATAACAATCCATCTTTCTTTTTTGTTTTTTTCTTGATACTCACCTTCGGGAACCACAACAGTAATATTATAACGTCCCGGTATTTCGGGCATACGATATGTAAACGAAATCTCGCCTTGAACATTAGTTATTCCTTGTAAAATTTGCGTGTCGTTTAAATAGAAATAAATCTCATGATACGCTAAATAACCACTTCCCGTACCACTGATACGGGCATAAAAGGTCACATCAGTATTTGGAGTAACGACCTCGGGATAGGCTAACTCTATAAGGACAGTTTCATATACCGTAATCCAAAACAC
>WAPZ01000058.1 GCA_015520535.1 Candidatus Heimdallarchaeota archaeon | reverse complement strand
CTTAATTACAGTTGAGGACACGGAAACGGCGCAAGAGAAAATCGCACAGCTCCGTAGACACAAAGGATTGAACCAAAAAGAACAATTAATTCTTGAGCTTTTATATGTGAGAACTTTGATTCTACAAAAGAAGATTTCAGAAAGTCTTACATTATTAAATCGTCTAATTATTAAAATTCAACAACATGGAGACGAACGACTTGAGGCTTCTGCCTATCTATTATATGTAGACGCGTATTTAAAGTCGTCAGAGTATGAAATGGCTTATGAATGTCTTAAAAAGGCCGAAGCACGTTTAATTCCTATTAAAACTTCAGTTTCGACGTTTTCTAATGACAACGACAAACTTTTAGCCTATTTTTATGAAACATATGGCAATTATTATTGGAAACTTAATGATTTGAAAGGTGCGGTTGCAAATTTAAATACGTCTCTCTCATATTATCAAAGAATGAATAACATTGAGAAGTTAAAACAGGTTGCTAATCGAATGGGAGGGTTGCAATTTTTTTTAGGTGACTATGACGCCGCTTTGAAAACATTTACCATGGTCCGCGAACTAGCCGAAAACTCAAATGATCAAATCTTTTTAGCCCGGGCATTCAATAATCTAGGTTTGCTTTATGGGAAAATGCATCAGCTTAATCAATCCTTGAACTGCTTCAAAAAATGCCAAAAAATAGCCGAAAAATATAAGTTGCCGAATTTTTTAGCCAGTGCTATCAACAATGAAGGCCTTATTTACATGATACTGGGTGATTGGGATTTAGCTTTAAAAAAATTCAAGCATGCTGCAAAATTATGGAAAAAAAACAGTAATACACAGCAGTTGGGACTAGCATTTAACAATATCGGTGAAATTTACATAGAAAAAGGTAAAACAAAACAAGCAATTTGTTATTTCAAAAAATGTATTCGAATCTTTCGTGAGAACAAGAATTTTATCAATATGGCGTTGCCCTATAGGAATTTGGGATATTTACATCTTGAATTAGGAAAATATGAGGAAGCTGACGAGTATGTCAAAAAAAGCCTTGAATTACGAGAACAGATTGGCAATGATGAACTACTTGCTGACTGTTATAATTTACTTGGCATGATTTACAGAAAAAGTGGTAAATTGATCGAATCCATAGAACAACATCAAAAAACCATTGAAGTTTGTAAAAAATACAAAAATGTGGTGCTCTTAGCTGCTGCACAATACAATCTAGCCATGACCTATCGAGAAATGGGTGAACTCGAAAAGGCACTTCATTATATTGAACTTTCCTGCGCAAATTATCAAGAACTTGGCAATGAACCTTTTTATGCAGATTCTCTAGAGATCTTAGCCTTGTTATTATGGCAACAAGGAAAAACGGAACGTGCTATTGAATATCTGCAGAAAGTTCTTTCTTTACGAAAACATACACTAAAAAATGTGCTCACTTATTCTCACACACTCTTTAACTATATTAGAATTGCCGTTGATTCTCAGGACTATAAAACGGCAGAAAAATATTTGCATGAATTAGAAGCGCTGTCAAAGGAAAAAAATGCTGAAGATATTGTAAAATTACGGTATCAATTGGCACATATTTTATTGCTGAAAAACCATCCCCGTGAAAAATATAAATTTGTTGCCTTAGAAATACTATATGATCTGATTAAAACCGTAACCATGGAAAATGAACTTTATATCTTTTCTCTCTTAAACTTATCAGATCTTTTGTTGTTTGAAATTACCACATTTGGCGAAAAGAAAGCCTTGGAAGAACTTAAAGAAATTATTATGTGGTTGGTCACGGCTGCAGAAAAACAAAAATCACATCTTTTAGTTGCTGAAGTAAATCTCTTAAAGGCTCAAATCGCATTAATAGAAGGAGATGAGCATGAAGCCTTTGCACTTTTAGATTCGACACTTTCTATTGCTCAATTAAAAGGACTTAAACACATGGAAGTGCGTGTAAATCAGCAAAAATATAAAATGATCCGACAACTACAACGATTAAAGCTGCTTAAGGAACAAAACAAAGACACATTACGACAACGAATTAAGTTGGTTAACGTGCGTGATACCATTTATCAGATTTTAACACGCAAACGCGCCTTTAAAAAGAAAAATATACCCAATCTTCCTGTAGAAGCTGCGGTTTTATCAACAATGATTGATGATGGTCTTAAACTTTGTGCTTTTTACCCGTTCGAATTATCCACAGCGTTACATCAAAAAGTCATCTCTTTAGTCGCAGAAGCTGTTCACTTAGACAATAATCGCTTGGCAAAAAATAAGCTCATTGTATGGCATGTTCATTCTAATATTTATTGTGCTAGTTATCGGTTTTATGTCCGAGCAAATAATCAAATCGCAGATTCACGACTACAAGAGCACGGTATTCCAGTTGACTGTCACATTTTCTTGAAAGAAAATCATGTAGAAAAAGTTTATGCAAATACAAAAGTTCTTACAGCAATTCTTCATACACTACCGCTTTATATCCAGGCTATCAATGATACCTTCTATTTTGAACTTGAAGGTTTAGATAAGGATGGAAACCCCTTAGAAGAACCAAGTGCCGCGGGCAATGCTTTTCGTGAAGCTTTTGCACAACTTATTGAAGAATTTGGACAAGTTATCTCTTAAAATAAAGGAATGAAAGAAATTATAACCATAAACACGTTTAAGCTGAGATTAAAGTTATTTATTTTAGTGTCAGTGTAAATCTTTTTCTTTGTTTCGCGTAATGAGGTGCTTGAATTTTTTAAGTGCTTCGTCAATAATTTCCTCGTCACGTTTTTGTACGTCTTCTTTCAGTTCTTGGAATTTTTGGAGTTCCTCACTTTCCAGTCGAAACTTGGCTAAAATTTTCAGAATGTTGCGTAGTCCACGGTTGTAAAGGGCACTACATGTAATGATTTCGAGGCATGACTTCTTCGCTGCGGTTCTAATTTTCTTCAAGTGCGTATTTATCAGAGCGTCGCTATCTTCTGTTTCATCAAACAAATCGATTTTGTTCCCAATAATTACGTGTGGGATCTCCTCAAGTTCTAATGTCTGATACGCGTTCAAGTCTTCTTCCAGTCGCCATAAGTCCATCACATAGAGCACGACATTTGGGCGTTTTTTTAGTGCATTCTCCCATTGATCTTTATAATGGGATCCAATTTCGATTAATTGAACTCCGCGAATAATATAAGTGGCTAATTTAGTTGGTGTTGGTGTAATATGCGCTCTTCCGGCTAAAGCATTTAATAGTGTGGTTTTTCCAGCCTCCTTTTCACCTATAACCAGGACATATCCTACTAAACGAGTAATTTCACCTAGTAATGATGACATTTTATTCTTCTACCTCCTTAAAGACTGAAAGAACCTCGGCAATGGTTGTCGGTGTAATGTCATTGAAAACTTCCTTGGTGTCAAGGAAAAAACAGCTGTAATACTGTCCCTCCTTGCCAAACAGAATGATGTCATATGACAAATAATCTGGTGGGACTTTTTCTTTATTCAATCTATATACATGAATATTGTTTTTATCAAAGATGAATGGTGGTAGTGCTTCGGGAATGGGAGTAACAATTGTCATAGTATGACTGGTTTTCATATGTTTAGCTAAGACTCTTAAAACTTTCGTTTCTCCCTTGTAGACGTTATTCCAGATAACTTTGATGTCCGTATAATGAGTCAAGTGCAATTTTAACCGACGGTTAAGTTCTTGCGCTACACTTAAACTACTACTATATTTTCCTTTTGAGGGGCTAATGTAAAAGTAAGGAATGATATCCTCATATGTTATGGTTGAATAAGTGTTGAGTTCTTCTAATAAGCGCTTTTTGCGGCGATCATATATGGCTAACTGTTGCTTTATGATTGCGACTAATTCTTGCAATGTATATTTACTTTGCAAAAAGGAACGACGATATAATGAGTGTGTTTGAATTAAATCACTACGAACACTTATAATAGTATTAAAACGCGTCAATGACATCTTAATATATTCTGTGACTTCCATATACAAACTCTTTTTTTCTATTAATCGTCGATCTTGAATGTTTAATCCCGCTAAAATGGCACCCAATTCTCTATCTTCATGAAATAATTCCATAAAGGCTTCATATATCGTGCTTTTTACTTTCGTTCTATTATATGCTGATGCAATGTGACTTAGAAAGGATAAATACTCCTTTTGTAGTTGTTTTCTTTCTTCCTGCTGTTTTAATATTCGTTCTTGAAGTTCTTTAACCGACACTAATAAAACCAATGGCACGGGAGAACGTTCTTCATTTTTTCGTATCAAAGGTGGTTTTTTCTTTAACAAATTTGAGATGACCGCACTTAAGGAGACTCCCGTAACACCAAGATTTTCTTCCAAAAAACGCATTGTCACATATCCGCCACGGACAAATAATGCTGATATAACTAGTGCTTCTAAATATTTCAAATTATATGCTTCTTGAAT
>WAPZ01000057.1 GCA_015520535.1 Candidatus Heimdallarchaeota archaeon | reverse complement strand
CCATTAAAGTAAATCATTTCAACAAAAGGAGATTAAAAGAAAACTTTCCATAAAAGACTGTTTTAATTCTACAAAACTTATTTAGTTGGAAAAAAAAGAAAACGTAAAAAATTGAGTAATTAGGAGCGAATTTAAATGTTTGTTAGGCTTATTGTGAAGTTGTCTGCAACTTTTTTCGTTCTTCGTCGCGAAGAACACGGCGTAACACTTTTCCGACGGCTGATGTGGGTAATTCATCGCGAAACTCTACGAGTTTTGGCACTTTATATGGTGCAAGACGCTCTTTACAGAATTTGATAATTTCTTCTTCGGTTAAGGTCTCTCCTTTTTTAGGAACAATATAAGCTTTTGCAGTTTCGCCGCGTTTTGGATCTGGAACGCCTACTACAGTTGCTAATTGGACTTTTGGGTGCGCATATAGGACTTCTTCAACTTCTCTTGGGAAAATCTTATAGCCAGACGCTATAATCATGTCCTTTTTCCGATCTGTTATGTAAAGAAATCCATCTTCATCCATATACCCAATGTCGCCTGTGAGAAGATAACCATTGTCATTAAAGACTTTTTGGTTTTCCTCTGGTTTATTCCAATATCCTTTCATGACTTGTGGTCCTTTTGCCGCAATTTCGCCTACTTCACCAAGTGGTAGTTCTTTGTTAGGGTCTTCAACATCAACAATTTTAATAATCGTATTAGGGAAGGGTAACCCGACGGAACCAGGTCGTCGCTCCCCTTTCATTGGATTTGCGGTTAAAACAGGTGAGGTTTCCGTCATTCCATATCCTTCAACAATACGAGCTCCAGTTTTTTCCTCAAATTGCTTCATTAGTTCAATAGGTAATGGCGCGGCACCGGATAAGCACGCTTTTAAAGAAGAAAGATCAAATTTATCAATTTGGGGATGATTAAGAATCGCGGTGTATAATGTAGGTACTGCATGGAAATAAGTGGCGCGATATTTAGTAATTGCCTTTAGAATCTCAGTAAAAGGAGGATTACCTGCTCGTGGGTCGGGTAATAGCACCAATCGTATTCCTGTGAGGGCAGCAAAAAGCATACACGTTGATAGTCCAAAGGAATGGAAGAAGGGCAGAACTCCCATTATGGTATTTTTGCCTGGATCTGCCGGTGGCCATACCCATGCTTGCATTGCATAGAGGTTGGCAATTAAATTATAATGAGTTAGCATCGCCCCTTTGGGAAATCCAGTGGTTCCACCAGTATATAAAATAACGGCAACATCTTCTTTTGGGTTAATTTGCGGCTCTTGGATTGTTGTTGGTTGATTCTTTATCAATTTGAAAAAATCAATGTGTTGCGGATTTTTTTCTTTAGCTTTGGGGATTTTTCCTAAAAGCCCCCCAATGAGAGCTTTTGTTTTAGGAAGCACATCTTTGAGATTTGCATATATGATTTGTTCAATATTAGTATTTTTTTGTATTTTTGCAGCTTTTGGATAGAAATTCGGATGATCTAAAACAATTAATATTTTTGCACCGGAGTCGTTCATTTGATATTCTAGTTCTGGTGCAGTATATAATGGATTTGCGGCAACAACGGTGGCGCCAGCTTTTAGTGCCCCAAAAAAAGCGATGGGAAAATACGGGACATTGGGCATATAAAGCGCCACCCGATCCCCTTTCTGAACTCTCAATGATTTTAAGGCATTAGCAAACTGATTTGCCATATTATTGACTTGTGAAAAACTAAAAGCACGGTTAAAAAATAGAAGATATATGTGATTGGGGTATTTATTAGCGGAGTCATCTAATATTTTATATAACGGGATTTCCGGATAATCTATATTTTTTTCAACATAATCGGGCCAATATTTGCCGAACCAAGGAAATTTTTCCACTTTATTCACCATGTGAGTCTTGTATAGGCTTTAATAGACATCAGAAATAAAAATTAAAAAATTTTCCAAATTTTGCGGACGTCATAAAAGGCACGTGTTTGACATAGTGTGGTGTTTGGTTTATTTATGGGTGTAAACAGCCGTTATTTTTCCATTTTGGATTGAATCTATTCTTACAAACCCAAAACGTTCAAATTGAAAACGATCATCAACATTAGCTTGTGTAAGATTGGGCTCACCAAGACCATGGATTGTGATAAGGCTATTTTTATTGAAGGTTTCATTTCCAGTTTCAGGATCTTTTAAGAGAATAGGTGGGTTGGCTTTAAGGACAGTTACATCGACATTTTCGTGTGACGGTACCCATTGTATTTTCAGTGTGTTTTGCAGGACTTTTTTGCTGTGGAATTCTGCCGTAATGTGTTCTTTTGAGATTTCAGTTACTTTTACGTTAAAAAGATCTTTTAGGCGGAATACGGTATCAACTTGGAAGCGTTGAGCGTCCTCTTGCGATATATAGACCGCATCTTGTACAGTTACTGTTCTTTTTCCTAAGGCTTGATTATCGGGATGGTTTGGAATTGTGGCGGTAATAGGATCACTATTTTCAATTTTAAGTAGGATAGGGTTTGAAACAAAAAACCGACGGGGTGTGGATTCATCAATTAATTTTCTATTGATTACTTCTAGTTGTTCAAAGGTGACTTCACCTTCTGCTTTTGAAATGCCTTGAGAAAGAACAAATTGCTTAATGGCAGCAGGAATAAAGCCTCTTCTTTTTAATGCACGTAGGGTAATTAGTCTTATATCGTCGAAACCACTAACATATCCTTCTTGGATTAGTTTTTTAATTTTCCGTTTTGAAGTGATCATATCTCTGACGTTAAGTCTAGCAAATTCCAATAATTTAGGTTTACGCAAATTTAGTCTTTCTAAAAGTGCAAAATAGAGTTCATCACGTAATTCATATTCTTTGGTGCGAAAAGCATGAGTTACTCCACTAAGGCTATCTTCAATTGGACCCGCAAAATCATAAGTCGGCCATACTCGATATTTATTACCATGTCGTGGATGAGTATGATCAATTATTCGAAATAAAGTGGGGTCACGCATAGCGGTATTTTTTGATTTCATGTCGCCCTTAAAACGTAAAATGGCTTCTCCTTCTTGGAACTCAGAAAACATCCGTTCCCATCGTTTAAGATGTTCTTCTGACGTAAGTGAACGGCATGCGCATTCAATTTGTTTTTGGCGATTGTCTCGTATTGTTTCATTTGAACATGTACAGACGTACGCGTCTCCTTGTTCGATGAGTTTTTTTGCTAATTTGTAATGTGTTTCTATGTTATCGGAGGTACAGTATTCTTGTTCCCATGTAATTCCCAACCACTTTAAATCCTTCTTTTGTTCATCATAGAACTTTTCTATGACATCTTTAGGGTTTGTATCATCAAAGCGGAGAATCATACGTCCTTTATACATTTGAGCGTATTCCCAATCAATGAATGCAGCTTTGGCATGTCCTAAGTGTAAATATCCATTCGGTGCTGGGGGCATTCGTGTCACGACCTTACCTTCAATTGCGCCTTCAAGCGGTGGTAAGGAAATTTCTTTCTTTTCGCGTTTTGCTTCTTGAAATACCTTTGATGTTGGATCCAGTTGCTTTAACTTTTCAATTTGTGAACCGATTTCCATTGCATTGACGTCTGCGATGAGTTTTTGAATTGTCGGAATTAGTTGTTTAATTTGGGGTCGATATTCGGGATATGTTCCAGCAAAAGTTTTCATTACGGAATTGAACGCGGCTTTTCCATTGTGAGTGATGGCATTTTCTAAAACAATCTTTAACAGAATTTCTTCAACGTTCATCGATTTTTTCACCATTCAATGCTATGCTACGCTTTTCTTTTCATTTTAAAAAATGAAATATATTTAAAATCATGTTGTTGTTGGCTCATTTGAGATAGAATGAGTTTGTTAAGGGTTATATCGGTAAATTTTCCCATTACGCTACTTTTAAAAGTATTTAGGGATACGTGGCACTTAAAAAGACGCTATCTTCTCGTTGTTTTGGCGTTATCGGTTACAATAGCCTCTGTTACTGCAATGAATGTTATTGGAGAAACTATTACAGTGACTTTGCGGAACAAAAGTGAGAACTTGAATGCTCCGGACTTGACACTTCATTTAAGCGATAAATCAAATTCAAGCAAAGGTGCACCAATCGATGTATTAGAAATTTTTCAGAGTATGCGTAATATACGGCTTTTTGAGGGTCGATATGACACAACTGCGATTGTCAATGGTTCTATTGCCGGCCAATCTTTTGTTCGTGGTTTTACGGTGTTTGGTATTTCTTCCACGCATCTTCCAAGAGTTAATGGCTTTGAAATTAGAGAAGGGCGTTTTTTTACAAAAAATGCGTTTAATGAATCGTTAATTACAACTGAATTTGTGAGGCAACTTCAATTAACATATAATGTTGAATTGAAAGTTGGTGACGAGCTTTCAATTAAAATTGGTTCACAAAGTTTAGCAACAACGATAGTCGGTATTGTATATTCCCCATGGATATATGATATTGTTTATTTACCACTGAAAACCGTGCAACAAATGTTAAACGAACAAGGTCGAATTAATGCGGTTGATATTCGCTTTACAAACTTGGATGACGCTGAAGAAACCTTTAATTTTTTATTAGTACGATTAAAATTTTATGGTAAGGCGAATATTGTTGGTATCTCACCATATTTTAGGAATGAACCCCCTTATATTGAAAT
>WAPZ01000056.1 GCA_015520535.1 Candidatus Heimdallarchaeota archaeon | reverse complement strand
AGACAGGGTGAAAAATATGTCAAATATTGTTAGTGAAAAAGCAACACTCTTCATAGTAGTCGCCTTAATTGGCGGAATATTGTTAGGTTCTATGGGAGGATTCTTACTGTTTTCGGCGTTTAACCCAGGTGCCAGTACTAAATATGAAGGAAACGTTGTTGAAATTCAAATGACAGCGTATCAATGGGGTTTTGATCCAGATACGATCAAGGTAAATCTTAACGACAAAGTTATACTCTACATTAACAGTACAGCTGACAAAGAAGCTCAATATCCAAAACACTCATTTATGCTCAATGATTTTAATATAAATGTAGACCTTCCCGTTGGAAAAGTTACAAAAGTTGAATTTATTGCTGACAAAGCCGGCGAATTTATTTTTCAGTGTGGAATCTTTTGTGGAACTAATCACGCCGGAATGATAGGCAAACTAATTGTTACCGCACCCGGTGGAGAAGCAGAAACAGAGGAAGAAACCTTAAATCCACAAACATATCTGTATAAAGCTTTAGGGACTTGGAATGTCAAAGACATGATGATTGTTGTTGAACGTGAAAACAGATCTATTGTAGCAATTGATGGTAAAACACACGAAAAAATAGGTGAAATTACTGGACTTGGTTATCAACCACACACGATGGTCTTTCATCATTATACAGATACAGATAAATATTATGGATACATGATTGGACGCGGTGGTTGGTTTGTTAAATTTAATCTCGAAACCTTAGAAGTCGAAGGCTTCGTGAAAGTTGGGACTTCCTCACGAGGTACGGCAATTACAACCGATGGAAGATATGTGGTCGTAACGAATTATGAGCCATATTCATTCGTAATCGTAGATGCTGCAACGATGAAAATTGTCAAAGAATATCAAGTACCGGTTCTATATGAAAATGGAACCCGCCAAGCCTCACGTGTTGCATCCGTTGTTGATACACCGGACAATTTAATGATTGTGTCTCTAAAAGAGCTTGGAGAAGTTTGGGTTCTAAACATGAGCGAATCAGACTTCCCAATTATCAAAATATTCAGAAATGTCGGCGAAGTATTACATGATGCCTTTTTGAGTGCTGATGGCCGCTACTATTTCCTTGCCTCCCAAAAATCAGACTGGATATGGGTCATGGATACCACCAATCTTACAGAAGTGGCTCGAATACCAACGGGTGACAAACCACACCCAGGTCCAGGTGGAGTATGGGGAGATTACGCGTTTTCACCTTCAATCGGCGAAGGCAAACTTGCAGTGTGGAATTTAAAAACATTTCAGCTTGAAAGAGCGATTACAGGGCCAGAAATTGGACCAGGACTCTTTGTTCGTTCATACACAAAAGATATGGAAAACTATTCATTAATCTGGTGGGACACGGTTTTAGATAAAAACGCCACTAAAAATCGCTATATCCATGTATTAAATGCATCAACCCTCAATGATCCAAATCCACAAATTTGGAACATTCTTACACCATACAACAACTCACTCCACCCAGAATTCACCTATGATGGAAAATATGTCTATATTTCATGCTGGCAAGAAGATGGACGTGTACTAGTGTACGAATCACTACCGGGAGACGATGGTCAGTTTGACATAGTAGCCGAGATTAGTGGTATCAGAACACCAACTGGCATCTTCAATGTCGGATTACGTTTAGAGGAAGTTGGCCTCTAAGTTACTTGATTAAGTATTTGCAAAGCTTTTGACTTTTCCCTATTTTTTTCTTTTTTTGTTCTAACAGAAAGAATGGGAGTATACCGCAACACTTTTCAATTAAAACGTGTTTTTCTGGCGTTTTAACGATTGTAGCATGATAAGTGCAAGTACCGGTGCATCATCAGATTCTTGTAGAAAAAAATCGTTCATGTCGGATTATCTGCGAATCATTAGTTATTTCTTCATTTTTTCTTTTTGAAGAAAAGAAAGAATAGGTCATAAATGAATTTCAAAGGGTTTTTCAAAAAGTTTAGGAAAGAGATATCTTATTAAATACCCTAACGATGATTGAGAGGCCTCTTCACCCAAAATTTTTAGTGATAAGACGATGTCCTTCATTTTACTTCTAAGCTGGTCTTCTTCTTCAAATGCAGAAATCTCTTGCTGGATTACAGAAAAATTCTGCTGAATCCACGAAACAAGTTTTCGATGGATAATGCTAAGCGTTTCCAAAAAAATAAGATGATGTT
>WAPZ01000055.1 GCA_015520535.1 Candidatus Heimdallarchaeota archaeon | reverse complement strand
GAAATGACATTCTTCGAGCCGAAAAAATTATCGAACAAATGACAGAAACTGGCAGTTGGGCATTAGTTGAAACCCAAGATTTCATTATTGATCTTGAAAACGGAATTATGCTCAAAAAATGGAATTTTCAATTATTAGAATACCTTTTCTCTCAATTGAACAAAATGGAAGAATGGATGCAGTTTTACAGTTAACGTTAATTAGAGCACATTTATGCTTTTTTGGAGGGCATCTAGTGAATTATAGGCTTAGACTTTTTCATGTGAACAGCCTCATTTTCATTATAATTACGGTTGGAACCGTTATCCCATACCAAATACAGACACACACACCGTACAATTCATTCTCAAAACAACCTCCCTACCAAATAAATGAAACAATCTTTAGCAACATATCTGCTGAAAAAACAGAAAAAACCGGATTTATATATCCAAATACATCTAAAATCATTACAAACGAGTGGATTCTCATATTTAAGGATAAAGTGCCAAAAATACCCAATTCGGTAACGGTTATCCAAAAATTCACACACCTTGGCGCAATTATAATCAAGATTGAAAACAAAAAAATTCTTGACGCTCTTTATCAAACATTCAAAAATGATTTAGTCAGTATTACTCCAAATATGAAATCCTCAATTATCTTCCCCACTGTTAAGAGCCATACAATGAATAAAACGACACAAAATCATGCTCAAACGCCACTAATTATGAAGAAAGTTGCTGTACAAGACGATATCCTTGAATTTATTGGTGCACGGGAACTTTACAAAAAAAATATCTATGGCACAAACGTGACAATCGGCATTATAGACACCGGCGTTGATGCTGAACACGACGAGTTGCGTGGAAAAATCATCGCAGAAAAAAGTTTCGTAAGAACCGAGTACGGATACTCAATGACTATCGAAAGTCCTACTGACGTCCACGGACATGGAACGTGGGTAGCTGGCATAGCTGCAGGAAAATATAGTGGTGTTGCACCTAATGCCAGTATTGTAAGCGCAAAAATAATTCACGATGCCCAAATTACGGGTGCTGGCGGTGGAGCTGCTGAAGAAACTACGGCAGGATTGATTGCAGCAATAGATTGGTTGATAGAACAGCAGGTTGATGTGATTTCTATAAGTTTGGGTCAATATCACAATCTCCCCATATCACCAAGACAAGCAATTATTAATAAAGCCGTAGAAAAATATGGCATTCTGGTTACTGTAGCTGCGGGAAATTCAGCTGAGGGTGATTTAACGCCAGCAACGTTAAATAATCCAGGAACATCTTTGTCTGCAATAACCGTAGCAGCTTCTGATCATAGAGGCACGTACATTGCAGATTTCTCTTCAAACGGATACAAAATAGATTATTCACTTAAACCAGATATATCTGCACCTGGACTTGATATACAAGGCCCCAAAATCGGAACTAAAAGCAAGAATATATCATTAAGTGGCACTAGTGGTGCCACACCTATTGTTGCTGGAGCAAGTGCCTTACTATTGAGTTATTTGAAAAAAAACAAGATTCCTTATAATGTCGGCATTTTAAAGGGGTTGTTGCTCAAAACCGCCAAAAAAATTCCTAATACGCCAATTTGGCGACAAGGTGCCGGTTTTATCCAAGTTAATGCCTCGTTTTCACTTCTAAACAACCTTCTTGTAGAAAACCACATTCAACCATTCCTCTATATCCATCCAAATATCCTCCCGTTTCCCGAATTTTATTACCTTTTTCAAGGAGAAATAATTTTTTTCAATGTAACTTTTATTAAAGGGACGCTTACAAATCTAACACTGTACATTGATACCTCCACACTTCCGACGGACGTAACTATCTTTCCCGAGAAAATTAATCTTGTTAATTCCAGTCAGTTAGTCACCCTCAGAATTTCGGTTAATAATCAAGCTCGAATTGGAAAAGTTAACCAGCGTTTAAAACTATTTCAATTAGTCAATGGAACCTCATCTAAAATTAATTTTAATGCCGAACTTTTACTGAATTTTGAAATTCGAAAACCAAAAATAAGAATTTTATTCGATGAAACTCATAATCGAATCGTAAAACGAAATAGTCTCTCAGGATTCTCGCCCTTTTTGGATGTTTATGGAGATTTTGAATCTCTTATTGGAATGTTTTCTGAATTCAACGAATTTTTAAGACGGAATGATATTTTGATTACACCATATGTCTCTGATTTTGGTATTGACTCATGGAATGCCAGTTTTTTTAAAAAATTCGACGTGTTTATATTACCGGTAAGTCCATCAAAAAAAGTAAGTCCCTTTATGGATTGGGTGCCCAAAGACACGAATCAATATTACACATTTACGCAAAGTGAAGCTGATAGTCTTCATGAATATATAAAAGACGGTGGTAATGTGTGGTTGTGGCTTCGAGAAAGCAATTATCTTAATAAAAAGGCAATTAACGCCTTTTTACTGCAATACGGAATTCAAATGGAAAATAATTACCCACAAGAACAAGATAACTCTGCTGAAATCTTCATCGGCACTACACAAAGTAATGCAGAACACTTCAGTGATAACTTACACTTTCCATTTCGCGGTGCATCCCTAAGTTTACAACCACCTAAAAACGGTATCGTAACTTCGTTCGCAACCTTAAGTAATCAAAATACAACTATAATGGCAGGTTATCAGTCTTTAAACCAAAGTTTTGGTAAAGTGCTGGTCATAGGAACGGATTATCCCTTTGATAATACTGGACTTCTTTATGG
>WAPZ01000054.1 GCA_015520535.1 Candidatus Heimdallarchaeota archaeon | reverse complement strand
TAGTTAAACTGTATGGGAAGCGCTGGGGCATCGAAACCAAGTTTCGCCTTGTTAAACAGGTGTTACCCCCCACAAGTTCCCGAAACTTTGCCATTCGTGTGGGTCTCATGGGTCTGGCTCTGCTCTGGTATGCGGCTTGGGTGCTCTGGAATTTACAGCTTGCCGAACGTAACGAGGCTATTCGGCGAAAAAAGAAGAAAAAGCAGGGATCCATTGCGATTACGCGCTATCAGATCACGGTACCCCTTCCGCACCTTCAACTTTACGTGGTCTGCTTCTTGTTCCTTAAATATGCTCGAACCACACGGTGAGGTGAACTTGCGGAACTACTGTTTTATGTAAAAAAACTTTTTTTGTCAAAATGTAATGGACGCTCGGTTTTAAAAACCCTCAAAAAAAACTAAAAAAAGTAAAGAAGGTAAAAAAAATGCGTAAAGCAGTTTTATTAACTACCCTCATGGCATTCATGATGGGTGCGCTTGCGGTAAGCAGCGGTTTTAGTTTTCTTTTTTCGTCAAATGCCGCGTTAGCTGCTGAAGATAATAATGTGGTCGTTGCAATTGACGTTGGCCACAATGCTAACCACATTTTCGATTTGGGAAGCATTTACGATGAACTAGAAAACTGGGGATATACTGTAAAGAACATTACTACTTTTACTAGTGAAGCACTCGCTGACGTCGACATTGTTTTGACATTCACGCCTTATCGAAAGGCAAATGCCAGCTATGAATTTACCACCGATGAATTAAATGCCATTAAAGCATGGTTTGATGAAGGCGGAAAGGCAATTTGGGTCTCTTCGGACTCCGACTATGATGATGTAGAAGGTAAAAGTGCTGCACGTGTTAATGTACTTCTAGACAAAATTGGTAGCCACATATTTGTTGAACAAGCTTCTGTAGAGTCAGAATTGAATGCTGGTGCTCCTTATCGTGTCCGTCCCGGCACTTACAATCTAGATGACAAATATGTTAAAGACAATTTCTATGACAATTTCAGCTTTAGTGCCACCACCTTTTTCCATGGTCCGGCTCCACTTATTGGCCGTTATGACAATGGAACATTGACTCAGATAGAAAATAATCCTGATTTTTACAGCCAATATGATGTGTACTGGGTTGTAAAGGCTACGAATAACGATACTTACAAATCTATTATTGCTCGTGGTTCAAACGAAGGACTTCCCTATCAAGTCCACGAACTTAATGAACAGGGCGACTTTGTGATGATGGCTGTAGAGCGCTATGCCGGCGCAAAGAAATCCTCAAAGATCGTGGTTACAGGGGAAGCAATTATGACCGACTACAAAAATCAGTTCAACACCACCGACGAATATGATAATCCGAGTAACAACTATCAACTCGTGAAGAATACTATTAACTGGATGGCAAAGGTGGAAAAAAAAGCCGCTGGCATTCCGGGCTTTGAAATGTACACTGTCTTAATGGCACTAACACTAGTACTAGTTCCAGTTTATATCCAAAAACGAAAACGAACACCATAAGTTATAAGACAAGTTCATGCAGTATTGCTGTAACTTGCAATAAAACACTTTCCCTTCTTTTTCATCTTTTTTTCTTTCACAACGGACGTAGGTAGGACTACTAACAAGTAGTTTTTTAAAATCTTTTTACTAAACGAGATATGGAAAATTTTTTGACTAAACATTTTAAATGCATCAGATTTTGATAGTATATAATGAGGGGAAAGGTAAGAAGCTGAATTAAATTGTAGGTGAGAATTTATGAAAAACAAATCCAAAAGGATGTTTTATTCCTTAATCCTTCTGACTTTTATGCTGATTTCGAGTGGTGGCATGTTTTTTTCTACAGCAACTAAAACACAAACGCAAACAGTAAAAGTCTATGTTCTAACCCGACATGACAGTAGCTTGTATTTAACAGTTGAAGAAGCCTTTAAGCAGAGCTCTTATGCTCCAAAAGACATTGATTTTGATTTAGTCTTTCAAACACAAGGAATTGAAGTGTGGAAAGACATTATTGACAACGATAATACCTACGTGGCGTGGGGCGGTGGACCAACCATTTTTGATGAATTATTACAAGATGGATATCTAGAACCAATTACGGATTCAAACATTCTGTCTGAAGTCAAATATTTACGCCAAAATGAATGGACAAATGATTCTATTGCGGGTTCACCCATGTTTCGAAATGGAACCGGAACCAATAGCGACAAAATCTATTGGGTCGGATCTGCAATCGCCTCTTTTGGTTTTACGGTGTGTTCCGCCGTTTTAGAGCAGCTTAACTTAGAAGTTCCCCGACGATGGGAGACACTCGCACATCCGAATTACTATTATGATAACCCAATCATTGCCATCGGCTCTTCTGAGGGGTCAACCTCAAACACCAGAATTTACCAGATTATTTTACAGGTTTTTGGCTGGCAACTGGGTTGGGGAATTTTATCTATGATCGCTGGCAACGCACTAATTACGGAAGGGTCAACCGGTGCTAAACGTGCCGTTGAAGAATGTAATGTTGCTATTGCTAACACGATAGATTTCTACGGTTTCGATGCCCAATTGGAAACATTATATGCTTATTACATTCTTCCAGAAAATGAATCTATTGTGAATCCGGATCCCATTGCATTAACAAAAAATGGTGGTGACAGTAATAAATTAAAAGTAGCTAATGCGTTTGTCAATTTTGTCCTTTCAGCTGAAGGTCAAGCGGTTTTACTACATAATAATATCAAACGAATGCCCATTCGTAGTGACGCATTCGATAATGTTCCAAACACCGATGATTATTCTAATGCCGAACACTTAAGAGATCTTTACAATGCTACTATTCATAATCAAGGTATTGCGTTTAATGAAACCTTAGCACTGTCTTATTTGAATTCAATGATTTATTATTGGGAAGCAACTCTTAATGATGCACACAATGAACTGCGAGACGTTATGAAAAGTGCTAAAAATGCATATGAAGGTGGAAAACTTAGTGAAAAACAACTCCTAAAATTAGCATATGCACTTGGGTCGCCGGTTGGAGATCCACCGTTTACTGAAGATTATGCACAACAAATCAATAGTCAAATAGGTTCTGACGAAGGCTTCCGGACGCAAAAACGTTCTGAATGGAAAACTAAAGCAAAAGCAAAGTATCAAAACTTAAAATCACAGTTAGATTCAATAACAACGGGTACGGACTTTGGAATTAGTGACAATGATATTGCAAATATAAGCAATCCTTGGGAAGGATATGTTCCCGGCACATATGTTCCACTACCACCTAAGACATGGTTCCAGACTGGTGCACAAAGTTCAGTACCGGGAACTGGGGGCGAAAAACAAGGCCTTATTCCCGGATTTGAGGCACTTGTTGTTTTGACTTCGTTTGCAGTAGTCATGCCATTTAGTATGATACTTAAGCGATATAAACGGCGTTCGAGAAAAAAAGACATATGATATCAATCAGATAGGTATGCAAAACCGCATGAAAAAATATAATTTTTTCTTTCTTTCTTTTTTGTTATTCTTTCTAAAATAAAAACTATATTAAAATTAAAAAAGAACTGAAATGACAAGGTAATG
>WAPZ01000053.1 GCA_015520535.1 Candidatus Heimdallarchaeota archaeon | reverse complement strand
GTCGTATGTTTTTCGTGGGCGAATTTCGACCATGGCTGGGAATTTAGTGGCAGAGCCGCTGACGAATGCGATGCCTTCAGGAAGATACGGGATTAATTGAATTTCGTTGGTGTCAATGATATCAGCGTTGGGAATGAGGTTGTTGAGGTCGGTTTGATTATGAATTTGAAGGACGATTTTAGTGCCACACTGGGCAATAATGGTGGGATTGAGGTTTCGGAGCATTTGAGTCACAATAATTAAGCCGATACCGAATTTTCTTCCTTCACGAGCGATTCTTTGGAGGATACGAGTGGAATAGAGGTGTTTTTCGGAAGGAATGAATCGGTGGGCTTCTTCGACAACAAGAACGATGGGGAGCTGGTATTGGTTGGTGGTGCGGAGGTGAAACAGTTGTTGGGCGATGTAGCCGGCAATAGCTCGACGGACGCGTTCCCGCATGCCAACACTAAGGTCAAAGATGGTTAACTGAAAGGGTTCTAAAAATTGTTGAATTGGGGTGCCGTCACCAAACAACTTAAGGTTTTCAAGTTGGGCGAGTCGTCGTTGAGCTGCAACTATAGTATTTTTGTGAAAGCTCCATTCTTTGCCGACTTCTGTTAATGCTTCTTGGAAGGTGGTGATATCCCATTCGGGGTTTTTTTGTTCGGTTTTAGCTTGGTTAGTGAGGTATGAAATAGTTAAATAAAGAAGATCTTCAGCAGTGCTGGTCATTTCCGTCATTTCGGAAATTTGTTCGGCAGATAGCGTATCAAATCGGATGTTAAACGTAGTTGTTGGAACTTTGGTGTCTTTAGGTGGTGTGACAAAATCGGGAAGCACGCGTAACACGTTATATTTTTGTGGTTTGAGTTGTTGGAGAATGGAGAGTGAACTGCCATTGGTGGTAGCTTCAGAATGGGACGTTTCAAGATTTTTATTCGGAAAGGCAAAGCTTTCGTATTCACCGTGAAGATCAAGAACGACTACGGGAAGTCCTTGATCTAGAATTTCTTCGATTAAAACAGCGGTAGTATAGGATTTTCCGGAGCCGGTTCTTCCGACAACAAGAACGTGCTCTGTGACTACTTTGGTGAGGTCGAGATAAAAGGGATATTTGGTTTTCCAAACGTTTCCGAGGAAAATGTTAGTTGAAAAATGGCCAAAGATTAATTCGAGAGTTTTTTTTGTGGCAAAAAAGACTTGTTCACCGGGTTCTGGTGGTATTTCGGGTGGGAAAAGTTTGTTATTACGATAGACGCGCATGATTTGCATCTGTGCTAGTTTGTATCGTTGTTTTCTTGTGTCAAAGCGTTCATCGACACTGAGATTGCGGTTCATAAGGTTGTGCAAAAATTCGGGGTCGCTGTAATAAGGGTTGTAGGCTTCAATTTTAGCGATTTTTCCGATTAAGAGGGAAGATCCAATTGGAATTTCCACAAAGGTGCCAACAGTAAGGTCGAGATTTTTATGAATCATGATATAGCATTCCAAATGATTTGGTGGGCGTGGTTGCGCAACCACAATGCCTAACTGTTGGCTTTCTTCTTCTTCAATTTCATTTACATCTGTTTCAAAACCACCAATTGGATCATCAGGTGGTGGCAGGTGAGGAGGACACATTATGGTTGTTCTCCTTTTTGATGGTTTAATGAAATAAGATCTTTCATATTTAGTTTTTTAGTGAATTTTTCTTTTTCACTTTTTTTAATTTCTTGGAAAAATTTTTGCCATCCCAATTCAAAGGCAGCCATCACGTACTGCTGTAATTGTCGATGCCACGAATCTGCGATAATTTCAGCTTGAATGGTAGCCGACGGTCCGGAAGACGCACCTCTAAAGGGCTTAAGGGTGAAGGCTGAGGAGAGAATGCTGGCAATATAATTACGTTCCTTGAGGGGATCGTCTTCCACGCTAATGAATTCTAACTTTAGTAGTGTCTCATAATCTTTCCAAAAGAATTCATATGTGCCTTCAAGGGAGGGTTTGGAGAGTTCCGGTGTGCGTTCTATGAGGCAGGTGACATCTTTGTCGTGCATAACTTGATTAAGAAAGATGTTATCGCTCATTTTATCAAGTGGTTCTTCAATATACCCAGTTTTGACGAGTAGATGGTTTGCAAGGCTGAAAAAAATATCATCTTTAGGGACGGCAGATACCCCGACAATATATAAGCCATGTTCTCGTGCTTTGTCAGCAAAGGTGTAAAATAGTTGGTGAGCTTTTTGTTGAAGGGTTTTAAGTTTTTTTCCCATAGTTACAAAGCCGTGTGGTGACAGTGTGCCGCGGAAAAACCACACAGAATTTTTTAAGGGAACGCCTTCTTTTTCCAACACTTTTAATAATTCTAGATTTGATTGCCATTGCAAAATATTACTGAGAAAACGAATTGCTAGTGAGCGACCAAAATATAACAGTTCGGGAAAATCGTGTAACATCTCATAAAACGGGTCGTCTTTTCCGTATGGTTCATATCCTTCGAAACGGTGAATTTCGGGAAGCTGCATGACATAAGGGCGGAAGGCTTCAGTTTTTTGTGGTTCTTTATGGAAATATTGTCCGTATGCTGCGCTAGCAAGGATGGTGATGGTGAGAATTGCGGCTCCCGCCCCAATTTTATAATTAAACGAGTCATATTTTGCTGAAGAGCCAACGATTAAAAGATCTCTTAACGGAAGCGCTTTGATGACATTTTTTTCCACTAAGTATTTTCCGATGACGTTTTTGATGCGTCGTTTTTCAATTTTTTTCATTAAATTTGCATCTAAAGGCTCGGTGGAGAGGGTTTTACGTAATTCCTCTGGAAAGACATATAATAACTTCATTTTTTCGTAGATGGATTGAATTTTTTCTTGAAGATTATCCACTTCTGAAAGGGCATCAAAAAACTTGGTACTAGCAGCTAAAGAATCAACGGAAAGCACGGGACTGCGAATCCATTCTAACTCTTCATCGCCTAATGTTCTAAAAAGTTGAGTGTTCAAGACGTACCGATTATTTCCGACATATTTAAGGATTTGTAGGTGTAAAAGATCATTTAAATAATCTCGAAGCATCCTACTAGATAGTTCTTCCCTTTCTGCAAGCATGACGGGATCAATATACCCATTCTCTAAGTATAATTGAAGACATTGGTTCATAAGAGACTGTAAACGTGCTTTATACGTAGAACCCGTACGGCCCATAAGAATCGCCTCTGAGGAAATATATTTCATCCACCCTTAAAAATGATACCGTTCCGATATAAAAGTGAAATTGAAACGTGTGCATCTTAACTCCATTTTTTTGTGTAGCAAAAGAAGCTTTTCAGTCATCATACGTGTTAGAATTGATATCAATTTTTTGCTGTAAGCATTAAAAGTATCACTGCATATTGCATAAGTATTTTTGCCGTTTGTGGAATAAAGAGCCGACAAAATTTTTTTTGGAAGTTCGCGGAAAGACAGACTTTTCATCCGCTATGGCGACTTTAATTTTATTTCCTTGGAAATCGATTTTAGTTAATTATTTAAATATTGAGGTGATATATTGCCGTAGCGGAAAAAAATAATCATAATATCAATTGAAAGAGTGGCGTGGCAGACCATGTATAATCTGCGAAATATAATATCTTCACTTCAATTATATGAGGAGTTTAATGAACCGCATTATGCCACTTGGTTTGTCAAACGATTTGAAATGAGATATTGGGGCGGACTTTGGCTTCCTTCTATTCTTTTAACGGATTCTATTACTTCAATACGTAGTATATTATGTGATCATGTCATATTTCGTTTTGCAAAAGGGCTCTACTGTAAATCATGTTTACGTCCGTTAGAAATTTCAGAGACGACGGCGACCTATCTTCGGGAATGTCAACAATGTCTTCAATCGGAAACACGAAAAAAATTTTCTTGTATTTTGGTTGGTGCAGGACTTCCTTATGGAGCACCGTGTTCCTGTGATTTTACGGCAGTTTTGCCATGTGATGACGTTTCACACTGTATGAATTATTGTGCAACTAATTATGTGCTTTATATCGGTGTTATTGGCGAATTTATTAAAGTGGGTATCACACGGGCTGACCTTACCGAAAACCCACCACACTATATGTATCGCTTGGTTTCTCAAAGCTTAGATTATGCCTTTGTGTTAGAACATCATCCACCACTGAATTTGGCACAAGCACAACGACTAGAAGCGCAGATTTCACACGATTTTGGTATTACAGATGCCATATCTTTCCAAACAAAAGTTAATACGCTGTTCAATGAACAAACTGCAGTATTAGAGGCGAAATCGCTGACTGAGGATATATTAGATTCTTACCAAAATTTTGAACTCATTAAAGAAGTCAATGTGGCGGAAGAATCCATATGTTCTCCGGTGGTGTCCAGCCGGGCGGATTTGGTCCATTATATTAATTCACATGAGATAGAACATGTCTCAATTGATTCAATTCTTATGGGGCGTATTGTGGTTACCAAAGGAAGTCTTGCGTTAATCGAGTATGAAAACCGGGTATTTCTTGTGAACCTGGCGGAATTAGAGGGTCATGGAATAATAACCGCAGAGGAAGGATGGTTTTAAGTTTATATACTGTGTAATATGATAAAAGATGGTGAAATAAAAAATGGGTGAATTTCTTGTCCTTGATGGATGGAAGGTTTCTGTTGGAAAAAAAGGACAGATGATCGAAATCCGCTACAATTCCAAAAACTATGACGTCGAAGAAGATAAGCCGCGTTACTGGAGCGTCAAAAACATTGATGGCATTCTTGCTGATTCACGAGTTCAAATCTCGGCGCAAGCAGAAAGTCTTCTTGCTCAAGAAGGTATACCCATTTTTAGAGCAAAAGGGAATAAAATAATCGGGATATTTTTGCCCTATCATGCCCATGCCAGTGTAATTGTCCGAAGACAACAATATGAGGCTTATACCACTCAAAAAGGAGTCAACTTAGCCAAAGCGTTTGTTTTAGCTGGACTAACTAATAAAGCCAATTTGCTTCGTTCATTTGCCCGTAACCGAAAAGAGTCAGATCCCACACGTGCACAACGTCTCTTTGAACTTGCTGAGGAAATTGCTGCCATAAAAAATGAAATTCAACAGCTTCCCCATATGAGTCCCGATCGAGCTCGACTTCAGATTATGGGTCTTGAAGGAAAAGGAACAAAATTGTATTATGAAGGACTCCAAATACTCCTCCCACCACGTTTTAATTTCAAAGGTCGCATCAAACATCCCGCGGTCGACCCCGTCAATTCACTTCTTTCCTACGGCTATATAATTTTGGACACCAGAGTGCTTTCAATCGTTCTAGTGACGGGACTTGATCCGTATGGTGGCTTCTTGCACGCTGATCGTTCCGGAAAACCCTCTTTAGCACTGGATATCACCGAAGAATTTCGTCAACCAATCGTTGATCGCGTAGTATTAGACTTTTGTATGAACAACAACATAGATCCAGAAGAAGATTTCATGCAATCAGAAAACGGACGCCTTTTGATTCGTGATAAACCTCGAAAACTCTTCTTGACCAAGCTTTTTGAACGTTTTGAAACGAAAATCACCTTCGGCCCAAACAACCTCAAAAAAAGTTATTTACAGATTATTTTCCACCAATGTAATCAAATCAAGCGTTATCTTTTAGGAACCATACCTAATTATGCTGGTTTTACGTCTAGATGGTAAAAAACAAAGAATGTAGAAAAAAAAGAAATGTGATAGCAGTAAGAGGTGAAATAATTGGTCTCTGAAAAATATCCGTATAACATTTTAGTGACGTATGATGTTTCCACGGAAAATGAAAAAATTCGCCTCAAAATAGTCGATAAACTGGCAGAAAAAAATCTTCACCGCCTCCAATATAGCGTCTTTTTAGGGTATATGACTAAAAATGAGGTGGAAATGCTAAGTCTAGAGTTACAAGATCTCATCGGTGACAACGACGTCGATCTTCGCATTTTTTCTCTGTGCCGACACAAAAATGATCCCGAAATCGTCGTATCAGAATATTCACCCACCACTAAATCCCAAATTTTTTCTGTCCGCCAGCATAAAAAAGAAAAGGTGACCTTCTATTGAGTCAACACCAGGTTTCATACCAAAATTCGAACAACCAAATTCTTATTGGATCGGAACTGCTTCGACAATTTGTTTACTGCCCCAAAATTCCCTACTTCCGACATGTACTCAATATACGACCGCCAACAACTATTAAAATGGATAAAGGCAACGAAAAATACGACCAACTACGAAAAATTTTGATTCTTTACCAAGAAAAAATCAAAAAACGCCTCCCACCAGAAATTGTGCACTTGCAAGAAGGATACACCAATCTACGAATCTTTAACGATAATCTAGGCTTAGCTGCGCAGGTAGACATCTTCATTCCCCTCCCCTATGACACCTTCACTCAATACGTTCTTGAACATTTTACGAATGCGGTGAAGATCTTAAAATATTTTGAAGTAATGTACGGCTCCCCAAATACTGTTGGACAAATTGTTGAGGTCAAATTCAGAGTTTCACCACCACAGTCACAAAAAGTTGCCGCGCATCACAAAATTCAACTGGCTTTCCAAGCACTTCTTCTTCAACACCACTTCAATCTGCCCGTTCTTTTAGGAACTGTTCATTTCCTCCCCAATCATTCCGAACAATTCACGCTTCTTTATCCCCAAGACATCGCCAAAGTCGTTAAAATAATTAGAAAACTCCGCTATCATCTCGTAACTGAAGATCCCCCGGAACCCACTCCCCATCCCGCTAAATGTACGAATTGCGAATTCCGCCGGTATTGTCATCATGCGTAATTAAATCAAAATCAATGGCTTCCTAAGTTAGTAGTTAAATAAAAATGTAAAGAGGTGATTCATCTATGGAAATTACACAGTTTAAAACACTTTTAGAACGACCAGAAATGTTAGATATTTGTGTAATCTTACTACATGGTAAAAAAGTCCGCTCCACAGAACTTATTTCACAAATTCAGCAATACTATAATTTTTCCGCTGCAACTATCGTGCGTCGCCTACAACAACTTGTCACCGCCAAAATCCTCCTTAAAAAAACCTATTCTCATAAACATGTCTATTATCAACTTCATCCCAAATTCCTTCGAAAATTCAAACGCTTCCTCCAATTATCGGAATGCAAAAACGAAACAAAAGTTGATAATCGGCTTATAATCGTTTATAAAGGCTTTCAAAGTTTTTATCAAATGACCCAGGCATTGCGATTTTAACCTCAAAATAATACAATTTAAATCTACAAATTATAAACTACAAATAAATATTGTATTAAAGTTATGAACATAGAAAGTTAAATATTTAAACCTTTATGGGAAATTTTTATTGGATTGCATTGGCCGTATTAATAT
>WAPZ01000052.1 GCA_015520535.1 Candidatus Heimdallarchaeota archaeon | reverse complement strand
GAAAATAATAGAGGTAGTGTGTTATACAAAAAGAATTCGGCAGTTGTTGAATCCGTATGGTCTTTACATTCAGCAGTTTCAGTGAAAAATACGGACAGAAAAAAAGGAACCGTGCATTTGTTTTTTTCAACAAAAGATATGTTTCATTATTTTCAAATAGATTTCAGCGTTGGAAAAGATGCGAAGATTGCCATACATAACATAACCGTATTAGGAAACTCAACAGCTCCAGTGAACGTCACATGGTTTTATGCGACTGAATTCAAAAATTCAACAACTACTTATGAAAGCTATTTTGTAGAACTTAAGGTTTTGGAGCCGGGCCAGAGTCTGACAACAACTACATTAACACATCCGGCTGATTATCCAGCTTCGTGCGACGCACCATACGATAGTGGGATATCTTTCGAATTATTGAATGAGACAACGACGAGTCCACCAGCAGAGGCGTGGGTCGAATATGATATAGAGTTGGTGGAAAAGGGTGAATTCGCTAGTTGTGGTATCATGCGCGGTTTAGACAGTGAAATGGCGATTGTAAGTCTTTTTATTGTTTCGACTATCGGCATTATTAGGTGGAAAAGACGAAAACGTAGGCTGCTATGACATTTGTTATCTCCAGATATGTGGTTCGATGTGTTAAATCTATTTGTTTTCTTTTTCTCAATTTTTTATGTTTTATGTGCCAAAAATGGGAAAAAAGGGTAAAAAATTTCTTACGGCATTTTGACTGGTTCTTTGCGCCATAACCATTGCAATGTTAAGGTATTAATTAATTTTTTAGCAGATATTTTGTCTGATTCCAAGAAACCGAAATACATGAGGGTTACTGAAATTACTTCGCTGATATAAAGCGTTCCTAGGCCAAAACCAGATAGAAAGGCTCCCCACGCTAAAACAAGTGCACCAATACCGATATAGATGTTAAAGAATCCTTGTTTCCAAGAGAATTTGCCGGTTTGCTTTTTTAGGGATAATTGCCACATGATGTAGGAGAAAAAGGCGCCTCCAATCAGTGCGACTCCTCCCGGTACCGTGTGCAGGGGTGAAAACAGTCGAATAGCAGCACGTGGTTCTGTTGGATCGCTGGGATTTTGTTGCCAAGCTAAACCAGAGACTTGTCCACCAGTACGTAACAACTCCATGTTGACGGGGGTAGTGAAAGCTTTGATTGTCATAATTACGAAAATATAGACGCTAAAGAAAATGAAAAGGTGTGCAAAATGGATACCTCGAATTTTGTTCTGCAACGCTAGTTTATCACTTAATCTTACATTAATCCAATAAATAATGCCAAATAATTCCATTAAAATGGCTGGGACGAGGATGTACAGAAAGATAGCATCAATAGTAGTGAAAATATAACTGAAAAATAGCCAAATTGTCCCAAATAGAAGAATGGCACGATGGAGGTTCGTTTCATTGATTACGTTTCGAACAGCTAAGAGATAAAGCACACCCGCACCCATAAAAGAAACTTGAACCGCCGCCAAAACATAATATAAGCGATAGACAAAGGGATTCCAGTGTCCTAACAGCAAACTGAGTCCTTCAGCACCCGCAGTAACGGTAAATAAGACCATTGCGATAAACCATACAAATTGGTGCGGTTTACGTTTCCTATAATATTGCTCTAATAAACTGAGGGTAAACATTAAAGAAATAACTGTTGTGGATAATGGAAAAATGACTTCCCATGTTAATGCCATATAAGTCACCTCGTTAGCATTTTCGAGTAATCATGCAGTTTTAGAAGGAAAAACGTTCTGACATTTGTTTTTTGACAACAAGTTTAAAAAAATGTGACGAAGAAAATTAGCGTATGGAATATCAGCTCTTTTTTGATTTTTTATCATGAAACGGTTTTTTGTGGGCGTTGTGACTTTAAAAATCCAAAAAAACATGTTTACGGGGAAAAGTTTAAAAGCTATGACGTGGGGGGAATCAATGTTAGAACGTGTTAATACAAATGGATGAATGATATATGACAGCATTATGGGAAAATTTACCCATTTTCAACGATTTAAAAAGAAGTTTTGAAAAATTTGAGCGCGAAAAATTGTGGGACGTTCATTGGAAGCGATATCAACAAAATTTAGAGCAAAAAATTCAAGCGTTAAGTCAGCAAGAACAATGTGGACCCGACGCCGTTATTGCGGCATACTATCTTTCAGATCATGTTGTTCCTTCTACACAAATACGACATCGGCATGAGGATGAAGAACGTGTTCTAAGCATCCTACGTTTTATAAAAAAGGTGGATTTACTTTCGTTAGAGGATATTATGACGCTATTTCATGTTGTACAAGAAATGGCATTAAACATTCGGCGTTTTTATACATTTCAACTCGATAAAGGAGTTTATCCCGCAACTGCTGCAATAAGATCGGCGTATATCCATATTTTGCCTATCTTTAATTTTTTTGCAGCAAAATATAATATAGAACCCAAAGAATGGCTCTTTGCCTTACTTGATCATGCTATAAATCGTGAATTTCCCGACAAAAGTTTGGACATTATCACCACAGCCTATAATGGAGAGTTCGGACAATCACTCTATTTTGATTGTGCCTGCTTAATTGCGGGAAGAATGGCACAAATCTTAGAAAAATCACCTAATTTATCCGTTCCTATACCAAGCAAGAACATATCAACACTTTTACTCCAAATTACTACGGGAAGAGGTAAACTTCTAGGAGCCACTTCATTTCAGCAGATAAAGAAAGAAATACCTCGTTTTAAAGCCCATGACCATTATATAGCACATTATATGCGCTTTAATGTCTTTAAAGATCAAAAACAACGATTTCTTATTTATTTTACCACACAACAAAATAATTTGAATACTAATTTATCTTTTGTCTTATTAGCACCAATTGATGATATTAATGTGACCTATACCACGGCGACTATGGAAATGATAGCGTCAACGTTAGGTAAACTTCATAAAAGCAATCCAGGTGTCAAAACAATCGCCGACGTATTTCGTTTGTATGCGAACACCAAAGACCTTTTTGAAAGGGAAGAACAGACCATTCAAAAGACTATTACGTCTACACATGCGAAAACATCACAACCAACACTGAATGTATGGCAAAGAATCACTAATTTTCTTAAAAAAATCTTTGGCAAAGGATCAGCCACTCAACCACATTCAACGTCACAAGTAGTTACTCATAAACAAGTGATAAAGAAAGAAAAATCCGCAGCTCAAATATTTGCCCATATTTTGGCTGATGGCTTTTTGATAGATGCCATTTCTGATATTCATGTCAATTTACCATCCGACATATCACGTGAAGGTGACTACGAACTATTAAATCTTTTTTATGGTGATTATACGCACGATCCCCAACCGTTACTTCAAGTAAAAGGCTTTTTTTCCCGCAACAAAGATGAGTTGATCCCGGATATTATTGCTGCGCTTCAACATGCCCAAAAAAGCATGTATTCTCTCTTCAAAACTGAAATTGCAGAACAAATTACATTCATTCCCGAAGAAGTTATTCTTTCAACCGAAAAAATCAAATATTTGCTCTTATTTAGGACTAAAGACGCAAATTATGTTGCTATGATGGCACAAACACCTCCTTATACCACAGGAGAGCATATAATGAAACGTTTAGTTCTTATCAGAAAACTCAATGAATTGAGTTCAAAATTGGAAATTGGGAGAAAAGAGGATGCGATTCAAAAAACGTTTCCCAATTTTCGTTTAGATAGCTGGAAAGTTGTGCAAAACGAGTAACATAAGAATTAAATATAAGTTGTCGTTTCATTGCTAGCACGAAAAAGAGTTTTCTTATTTTTTTGCTATCTCATTTCATTACATTTCTTTTTCTATTTTATTGAAAAACGGACAAATTCTTGCAAGGAGCCATCAAAACGATCACGATAGTAGACTGCACTTTTGACGGGACATGGTGCACAAAATTCCATTTCTTCTAGCACAGAAAAGATTTTGGTTATGGCTTGAAGTTCTTCTTCAACGGCATCATCATCTTTCTTTTCTATGAGAACTACAGTTTCCAACTCATGTTCTCCTTTGTTTAGTTTGTAGAAGATCTCATAGTTTAGAGAAACGTTTTGTTTCAAATATGAGTCAATTTCTGAAAAGAGTTCTTGAATGATGGGCTCCCATCTTACTTTTTTCTGAATTCTATCAATATATTGGTCAAACTCAACTATTGTTCTTTTCAAGTCTTCAAAAGAGAGTTCATTTGCAGTAACCTGTTTATAGTTCATTGCATCGCTCACCGCTTTATAAGTAACTTAAATGTGTAAGATTAAAAGAATCACGTGACACGTGGGACGGCGCCTTTAAAAAACTTCCCATCCTATAAAAAAGGATAGTTATTAAAATTTAATATCGAGATTGTTTTTTCGTTCGTAAACTCTTTTAGTGGGTTTTCTTTGACGGTAACATCCAAAGAAAAGTTGAAAGCGACTGTTACTCATTTGTTCGCAAAACTCTTGACCGTCATATTTTTTTGGGAAATGTGTCGGATGTTTTTAATGCGTAAAAGATTTAAGTCCACTTATATAGGTTGTCATGTTGTGTGCGTTTTATAACATGGAATTTAGAACGTTGCACATGTGGAAGATAATTGGTAATTAGTTGGCAAAACGCTCTTAAAACATGTTAAGATTGTTAAATATAGTGCAGCAAATGTTAAAGCAACAACTGGTGGATACGTAATGGATAATGTGTCAGAACCTACTTTATCTGCAAAAAATTTTTCATGGCAGTCGTTAAAGCATTCGATTTTCTCTAAATTATCTAATATCTCACCATTTTTTCGAATCAATCTTCTTGCCGTAATAGTAGGCGTGATTGGTGGGTTGGGTGCATGGATTTTTCGCTTAGGAATTGAGTTATTTTATATGCTATTATTTGTTATTCCACAAAAAATGTTGACGGATTTCGGTTTTAAAAGTCATTCATGGTTGCCTTTTTTAGTTTCTCCGATTATAGGAGGATTAATTGTTGGATTACTTACATCTCGTGTTTCACAAGAGGTTAAAGGTCATGGTGTGCCCGAAGTTTTGGAGACAGTGGCATTACATCATGGAAAAATGGGTTTTCGCGTACCATTTGTTAAAATTTTAGCTTCAGCAGCTACCCTTGGTTCTGGTGGATCTGCGGGTCGTGAAGGGCCTATAGCTCAGATTGGAGCGGGATTTGCCTCTTTACTTGGCCAAAAATTGGGGTTAACGCCCGAAGAAAAGAAAGTTTTAGTCATATCTGGGGTGGCAGCAGGAATTGCAGCCACATTTAATGCGCCGATTGGTGGGAGTCTGTTTGCGATTGAAATTCTCACGCGTGGCACCCAAAAGTTGTTATTTCTTCCAATTGTGCTTGCTGCTGTTGTCGGCACTATTACTGGACAATTTTTTTTAGGAAGTAATCCCGCATTTGTGGGTTTTCCGCAGTTACGATATCATGATCCCTTTCTTATCCCGTTTTTTATTGCTATTGGGCTTTTTTGTGGCCTTTTATCCGCATATTGGATCAAATTTTTCTATTTCTTTGAAGATGTGTTTGAGAAATTTTGTTATAATTCTAATATCCCCGAATTTTTGAGAGCGACAATTGGTGGTTTTGGAGTGGGTTTAATCCTTCTTCTCACGTATCTTATTGTTGGTGAGGAATGGGAACTATATACTACCATGGGACGCGTTTACACCCCAATGAATGCTGTTTTTACAGAGAAACTCTTATTAGAAAGTGTTGAAGTAATTCTTTTGACCTTACTTCTCTTATTTTTATTAAAACTGTTAGCCACTGTTTTTACTATTGGTTCTGGTGGTTCAGGTGGTGTGTTTGCGCCTTCCCTTTTCTTAGGTGTTATGCTAGGCGCTTTTATAGGGGCGGTGTTTAAGCATGTTATTGTGTTTGAAAATACGGATATTGTGTTATTTGCAGTGCTTGGAATGGCGGCGTTCTTTGCAGGAACTGGACGTGCACCATTGACTGCTGTAATTATGACTGCCGAAATGACGGAAGACTTTTTTCTAACAATCCCGTTAATGCTTGTCGTCAGTGTGAGTTATTTGGTGTCCAGTCGAATAGAACCAAACGACATTTATGTGATGAAATTGCTACGACGAGGTGTAACACTTGAAGCCATCTCCAAAGACATTCTTGATCAAATACGGGTTTCCCAAGCAATGACGCCCCGTGAAAAATTAGTAACTGTTGATGTTAAAGCTCGTTTAGAGACGGTCTTAGAATTGGTGAGAAAAACCCGACATGAAGGTTTTCCCGTATTTGATGGGGATAAATTTGTTGGCATAATCACTTTAAGTGATGTACAAGAAGCATTGCAAGAACATCCACGTGATTGGATTGTAAAACATATAATAGAAATGAAATCGTCTTCACGGCCTGTTGTTGGCATTTCCAAAGATGCTTCTCTTACAGACGCAGTTACATTAATGGAAAAGAAAGATGTTTCAAGATTACCCGTTCTTGAGAAGAAAAATGGAAAGATTGAACTGATTGGTTGGTTGACAAACCACGACATTACGCGCTGTTTTGTTGCTGAAAAAGCCAAAACGTTAATTGAGGAAGAATCTGAAAAATATTTAATGTCAACGTCTTAATTCCTACCTAATTGAGCAATATGTCCATAAATTGGCTATTTTTTAATGAATAACACGTTTTGTTAGCATTAAACGGAATATAATAATATAACATTGTTTGTTTTGTCAATCAAACTCTAATTTGGATGGAAAAGAAATGGTCACACGTATTGTAGCATTTGACGTGGATGGCGTGTTAATCGATTCGTATTCATGCATTCCGCGAATTTATAGGGAAATTGGGCGTGAATTTTTCTTTTTAGAAGATTTATACCTTGATTATTTTGTTAACTCAATGGTTATCGCAGAAGATATCAATGATGGCTTAAAAAATTATCCTCAAACTAAATGGTGGCCATATTTACTCGAGGCACTTCAATTAAAGTATTCAAAAAGCCTTCTTTCCAAAATGTTGGATGCATACTGGAAGAAGAGGAACGAATATTCGCGTTTGATTGACGGTGTGTTGTCGTTACTGGATTTATTGAAGCAAAAGAATTGGATTTGTGCGATTGTGTGCGGTAATGATGGTATTCCGGGCTTGAAACTGAAAAGAATACAACAACAAAAGATTGATCGCTTTTTTGCACATATCTTTATTGAAAGAGAAAACGTGGCTTCCAAAAGAGATGGCATAAGAAAATTGCTTGAAAAGTACAAGAGTCAGCCGGAACACGTCTATTTTATTGACGACAAACCGGAACCGCTGAAAAATGTTGAAGATTTGGGTATTAATTTGGTACAGATTTCCTTTGACGGGCCTTTAAAGCTCGGCTGGCGTAGTAACAAACCAAAAAATGTAAAAGAGTTAAAAAATTTGGATGAGTTAAAGGAATTTCTTTCTAAGGTTCCTTGAGCCCTTCATTCTAAACATTAGTTAGTCTTAAACGTTTAAGCAAATTAAAGCGAAAAGGTAAAAGTATGAACATCATAATACGTTTAACATTTCCAACACGTTTTAATTAGGTATAATGTTAAAAATGCGATTTTTGAGGAATAATATGAGGAAGATTTAGGAGTGGTAATGATGTACGCAGTGCACAAAGATAGTCTTGGTGTAACAGAGGCGGTGTTAGCCTATCATCTCCACAAAGAGTTAGAACACCTTAAGAAAGCACTTCTTGATGCCCAATGGTATCCGAAGGAGTTTCATACTCATTTACAAGATCACACGGCGTGGGACATCGTTATAGATCCCGCAACGGCCCCTCTTATGGAAGTACATGTGCGTATTTCCCTGGATGGGCGGCTGCGTTCGTATCATCCGGATCTGCTGTTACATCAGGTAAAGCAAGACATACGGATTGCGGTGGAAATCGAAACTACGAGTTCTCTTCAAACGCTCATCCAGGTTTCGTTATATGATGCGATGAGCCGATACACGTTGCGATCAGCACTGGCTTCAGTTTCCTCGCTTTCATCTTATTTTTTGGCTATAAAGCCGTTTATAGTGGCATTTAAAACGCCACCACACATTGAAGAGGTTTTGTTTCGTGATCATGTCCGTTTAATCGACCTTTTAGATGCCACATCAGAGAATTTTCTGGCGTTTCCCCCTAAATCCCCCATTGGTATTTTACAAGAATTAATTAATCATGAAAATCAAGAATTACTGGAGATGATGGCAACCACGAAAGAATATTCTTCCTTGAACAAGATTTTTATAGTGCAAAATCTACTTTTACATGGAAGTGATAGTATGAGTTCTGCAATTAAAGAATTGGAACGCAAAGGAAAACTGGACCTAGAAACCTTAGAACAAGAGGCTGCCAAAGAGCTTCCCCCCAAATACATCCGCTATTTCACGCCGGAGCAGTTGCGTGGCTTGACGCCGGAACAGTTGCGCGGCTTGACGCCGGAACAGTTGCGCGGCTTGACGCCAGAGCAGTTGCGCAGTTTGACGCCAGAGCAGTTGCGCAGTTTGACGCCAGAGCAGTTGCGCAGTTTGACGCCAGAACAACAAGCCTTTATTTTGCAACACTTAGCAAATGATATAGAAGCGCTTAAGAAAGTCATTAGTTATCTACCGCGTGATGCGTTTCGTCGTATCAAGGAGTTTATGGATAAAATAGAGGCTGAACATCAAGAATAGATTAACATTTAGTATTATATGTTTTTTATCGCAGCGGCGGTGGATGTGCTACGGCATAAAATTACATCACTAAAGATTTTTTCGTGCTGTATTAATCCTTGGGTCGTTCCGTTCGTTGGCAATTTTTTAACAATTATTTTATTTTTCATGAAAAACGATGGTTTCGCTTATTGGGATGTTTTTTCTCCAACTAAGATATGTAGTTTCTTTATCAAAAGAGATACATGTATAGTTAAATGTTTACTGTCGAAATATTAAGGCGAATAGTGACCGGTAACAGCGACACTTTAAAAAGAACTCATCTTTGGAATGAGAACTTAGACGGCGGTTTTGTTTTCTTTACGAAAAACATACGTCCACCAGAGAGTTTTTCGTTCTTTAAGAACTAATGTATAATCGTGTTCAAGCAAGATTGAAAAGATTTTTTTGTGGGTGTGGAGTTGCGCTTGGAATCCTTTAGTGAATGTTCGTGTGAGGACACCAATGGGAACGTGGATTGTTCGTACAATTCTGTTATCTGTAGGTAAAGTAATATAAATTTCTTGAGGGTTTAACGCAATCACTTTTTGGAGGATTTTTTCCGCTTCGGGATGGCAACAGAGCACTCGATGCAAAATGATGCCTTGAATGGGCTCGGTAGTAGGAATTTCGACATCAAGGAAACTTCCGGCTACAAACACCGCACGATCTTGAAAATTGAATTTTTCTTTTAATTGTTCGGCAATTTCAATGGCTTTTTCAGAAAGATCAATTCCGATGGTCTTTTTAACACCATTTTTAAGTAATTCAAAACAGATTTTTCCGGATCCGCAGCCAATGTCTAGATATACGCCATTTTTTGCCGTGTCTTGGGCGATGATTAATTCGGTAATTCGTTTTGCTGTTGATGACAAGCCTTTTTTTTCATATTTAGCGGCTTGCCGCTTAGCTTCTTTTCCAAATAACTTTTTTGCAGCTATTTCATGTTTTTCAACCGATTTGGGGCGTGAAATTTCAACTGTTTCTGTCATACATGTCCATCCATTGTGTTTTCTAATTTAAATGTTCTTTTTGAAGATTTAAAAACATATAGAATTGGGCATGAATTCATGGCTAACATTTCAAAGAAATAAATTCATTGCCGTGCTAACATTTTTAAATCACGTATTTAATTGTAAAATGAATCACAATTCAAAGACACGTGTGGAAATGAAAGATACTGATAAAAATACATCATTATTAAATCAGAAAATTTATTTTGAATCTAAAAACAAGCAACTTACCGTCATTAATGCCGATTTTCTTACAACAACACTACTCCCTTCAAATTCTGTTGACTTAATCATCACTTCCCCACCGTATAATGTGGACATTCGGTATGGCTCCTATAAAGATGATATTACATATGACAACTATTTAGCGTTCACAGAAAGGTGGCTTCGGCGTGCCTTCCATGTGCTCAAACATGACGGTCGAATGTGCCTCAATCTCCCTTTAGACAAAAGTAAAGGAAGAAAAGAGGAAGGTTTTCAAAGTATTTATGCCGATGTTCTCTCTTTAGCAAAAAAAGTCGGCTGGAAGTACTTTAGCACAATTATATGGAATGAAAGCAACATTTCTCGACGTACCGCATGGGGTTCATGGCTTAGTGCCCGTGCACCGTATGTCATAGCACCTGTAGAAACTATAATCCTCTTATATAAAACATCATGGAAAAAAACAAGAAAAGGAGCCTCAGATATTCAACGTGATGAATTTATCGAATGGACAAATGGAATGTGGACCTTTTCTGGGGAAAAACGCACAAAAATAGGTCATCCCGCGCCGTTTCCATTAGAACTACCAAAAAGATGTATTAAACTTTTTAGTTTTATTGATGATGTTATTTTAGATCCTTTTTTAGGGAGTGGAACCACTTTAATTGCATGTGCACGTCTAAATCGAAAAGGTATTGGCATCGAAATCGATGAAACCTATTGCAAATTGGCAACTGAACGTATAATCCGAGAAGGAATGATCCACCAAAAAAAACTCACAGATTCCTTATAAAAGTGTTAAAACACAGATGTCTTACCATTCATTGTGTAATTCTGATTTTAAATTTGTATAATCAAGAAAATGTAAAGAGTGTGCAGATAAATGCCGTATCCTAAGAAATTTGCTTGCCATTTTGTTGGTGTTGGAGCCGTAATAATTCATAATAATTCCGTGTTAGTCGTGAAACTCACGTATGTTAAGGAACCAAAAAAGTGGATTATACCAGGTGGAATGGTGGATTGTGGTGAAACGCTGGAAGAAGCAGTTACTCGTGAAGTAGCTGAAGAAACAGGTCTGAAAATAAAGCCACTTGGAATTATTGGAATTCGAAGTATGGTAAGGGAAAGTGATGGCCTGACTGACATTTATATTGCTTTCTTAGGAGAATTACAATCTGACCCATATCCTTTATCTCCACAAGAATCAGAAATTGAAGAGATTCGCTGGTTACCTCTTACCGAACTCAACAATGATGATGTCTCGAACTATACCCGAAACTTGGTTAAATTAGCACGAGTAGGAAAAACAATGCAGAAAGATACGTTTTTTAGTCAAGAAGTCCAAAAAAACCGCTATATAAAAAAGTATGAACAATTTTGGGTATGATTCCCTAAATTCTTAGTTAAAGGCCGTTAATTAAAAGCTCCAATATGGAAGACTCTGTAACGGCCAGAAAAAGATAAGATTATAAAAAAAATGCAATAAAATCGGGTAAATAAGGTCATCAGTTTTGTACATAAGCAATGAAAGTAAGATTGCACCAATAAAATTAAAAAGGATGGCTTGAACAAAGGCTTGAAAAGAGAATGTG
>WAPZ01000051.1 GCA_015520535.1 Candidatus Heimdallarchaeota archaeon | reverse complement strand
ATTAATCACAGGCTGCTTGGGGCTTACAGAACATTCTAGAATTGTTTTTTTTCCTTGAGGGGCAATTTTAATGAGTTGTGCATCCCACTGGATTCTTATGAGTTGAGAGCGATATGTAGTTTCGCTTAGATTGAAAGGCGGTTCCCCTTGAAGTATCTCGCTTGTTCCATGGATAGGGTCAATTAAAATGATGTTTTTTTCATAGTCAGTTCCGAAATTTTTTCGTTGTGTTTCTTCTATTTCCATCCCATAGTTGGTTAAACGTAAGCGTACTCGGTTTTTTTCATCCATCGCGTTTTGAAAGTTTATAATCTTTATATTTGATTGTATAAACGCGGTATTTTCCTCCGTTGGCTCTTGGGTATCATTTTCAATTCCGATTACAAGAAATGAACTTGGTGTTTTTTCTTTCTGTAAAATTTTGACAATTAGACTTGTAACTGTGATAAACTTTGCCATTACGAATCATCCTTTATTTTTATTGCTAACTACGGAATCATTTTAGATATTTTTTAATTATGAAGCGAAAAAATTAAGAAAAAGTAAAAAAGGGTATGAACAGCGTGAAATCGCAGAAGGATCTCTCAAATCTAGTTTTCTTGTTTATTAAATATTTATTTTTTGGGGTCTCGCTGGATTATGCGGATAGTTGCTGTAAAAGTTTACACGTTTGGCAAAGTTCTTGGCTTGTTGGCTCGTTACAGATTTTACAGCGATTTAGTGGATGTAGTTCATTGATAAATAAATTTGAATAGGACATTGCGTTTTTTTGTGTGTCGAAGTTTTCGCTATGGTTACGTGTGTTTTTTTGGAGTTGTTGCAGTATTTTCAGAATTCTGTCGTGAAAATGGAGAATGTGAAACAATGTTCCGGGGCGTTTTTCTTCAAAGCTCGTTAACATATTTCTAATGTCATTTCTCATTGCGTCTTGGGCATAAGGGCAAGAAATCTGCTGAAAGGGTAAATTTCGTGCTAAGGCATATAATATGACTTCGGGTTGAGAGATTTCTACTAATGGGCGGATTTTAGGAACAAAAAGGTCATTTACTTGAATGGGTTCTCGGAAAAGGCGTAGGAATCTAATATGGTCACCTCTCATGAGGTTTAATAGGATGGTTTCTACTTCGTCATCAAGATTGTGTCCTGTTGCAAATTTAGTAGCGTTGATGGATTTGGCTGCCACGTTGAAGGCGTTACGACGAAAAGGGCCACAGTAGGAGCACGGTGTTTTTGGTAAATTTTTTTGTGTTTTGATTTGAACGACTTGATCTAAAGTTGCGCCATATAGTTCTTCAAAAGAAAAAATTTTATGTTCAATTTCGAACTCTTCAGCAAGTTTTGTAGCTATTGCAAGTCCTTCCTCTCGATATCCACTAATTCCTTCATCAATGGTGACTGCGGTTAACTTCACTTTTTTGCTTTTTTTAAGGATGTGAGCTAGCACATCAAGCAGAACTACGCTATCTTTTCCGCCGGTTAGCCCAACAGCTATATGATCACCGTGTGTAATCATGTGGTATTTTGCAATGGTTTTTCGTACCTTTTTGCGTATGTGTCGGATAAAGCATCTTTTGCAATAAGCGTTGTGTGATAGAGAATCAATATAATAAGCGGGTCTTTCACAGCGTGTGCACGTTGATTTTTTGGCTTTTTTAGTCATTTCTCTCAGCAAGCATCTTTTTTGATTTAACAAGTCTTGGAATTAGTATTGACGTCCAACATAAACCATATATTTTGCCTTATCTCCGCATACAAGGCATTTTTTTCCATTTGCTTCGTTTTCGGAACGTTTTATGGCGTCATCAATGTTTTCGTCGAAATCTATATGAATTCCACGAACTTTAGCTGCATACTGGGCGTTGATTTCTTCCGCACAACTTTCTTTATAGCAGAATGGTACTTTGACAAGATGGACTCGTTCTTTAACCAGTAATTTGCCAAGCGTGTCAAGGTCCTCGGTTGTCGTTATGTGAAACATTTGTTCGGCGCGTTTTTTAAGGCGTTCAAAGAAATCGTTTAGAGCCTTATTACAAGCGTTTTTTAGTTCGGAGAGGGGTATAAAAAGTTTTTCAGCATGATCTCTTGGAACTAAAACCGCTTGATTTTTCTTAATGTCACGTGGTCCAATTTCTATTCGTAACGGAACGCCTTTTTCTTCCCATTCGAAAAATTTTGCACCTGGTGTATGTTTTCTGAGATCTAAAAACACTCTAAATGAGCTTTTAAGTTCTTCGTAGATTTTGGCGGCAACTTCTTCAATTTTCTGTGAATCAGCGCCTTTTTTATAGATGGGGATAATCACAATTTGTATTGGAGCAACTGAGGGAGGTAGTTGGAGACCTAAATTATCACCATGGATTGCAACTAATGCTCCTAGAATTCGGCTAATTCCAATGCCAAAGCAGGTTTGGTGGGCATAAATGGGTTTTATGCCGGTCGTTTTGTCAGCTGACTCGGGTTTTGGTAAGAATTTTATGTTGAATGCTTTAGCAAATTTTTGTCCTAAATTGTGTGTCGTGCCAATTTGGAGAACACGTCCATCTGGAAGGGGAGCATCATAAGCATATGTGAACTCGGCGCCTGCAAACGTGTCCCACGGGGGTCGTTGAAATTGCATATATGGAATGCCTAATATTTGTGTTGTTACTTTTCTAAAGGTATCGTTATCTTCAACTATTTGTGCTTTTGCTTCGTTCATAGAACTTTGTACATCATGTGCTTCTATCCAATAGAATTCATTAGTTCGAAAAAGTGGAAATACGGCTTTATTAGGTTCAGCACGGAATACAGAACGTGTCTCATACGTTTTTAATGGTAAATCAGTATAACTTCTAATCCATTGACTAAACATTGGATAAATAATTGTTTCTCCTGTTGGTCGAAGAACTTTTTCGATGTTTAATGGTTGTCCGCCTCGAGCTTTAGTGATTGTCCATACTTCTGGGGAAAAGCCAGTTGCGTGACTTTTTTCTATTTCTAAGAGTGTTTTTGATATAACAGTTGGTGATCGAATTGGTTCATGTTTCTTTTGTTCGAGTTCTTCTTCATAAAAGCGTTCCATGGTTTTCATGATTCGTGTGCCCCACGGGGGATATCCATAAAACCCCGAGGAATCCGGAATACGTTTTTCGACTATCTTGGCTCGTAACAAGATTTCAGCAAACCATTCTGAGAATGAGGTTTCTCGTGGAGGTAACTTTTTCTTTTCATCCGCTTCTATCGTTGTGACCATTATATGCGCACCGCCTTACGATTTTTAATTTTTCATAACTAATTTAATTTAATGCTCTTTACTTGTTCTTTTAAATCCCTTATTTATAGCGGCTATCATAATATCATTATATTATCTCTTCTAATCAGACAAATGTGATCATGTTTTTTTAGGTAACTAAAGAGGGAAGAATCGTGCAAAAGCATGTTGATGGGATTTTAGGTGGATTGTCACTTCGTATGGATTATATTATGGGACCTATATTAGAAGCAGCATGGTTACCAGATGATCCGATCTTAACAAAGTGGAAAGAGAGAGCATATTCAGTACGACTTTTAAATGTAGCTTATTTTGGAGAACCACCGCGATACATTGTCTTCAAAGACGTAAAAGCTGTTATATCGTGGGATCCAAAGAAGGAAAGAATGATTGTGATCTTTCTTTCAAAAAAAGTAATGGATGAAGATGCTGAAAGCATTTGGCGTCGTTTGCGAATAATTATGGGGAAAAATCAAGAGACAAAGTTATTTGCCTCTCTAAATCGTCTCTTTTCGGAAAAATTGAATACTGACGAAGAATGCCTTGTGCCGCTACTTACCAGTTAAGATGCTGTCTGTGATTTATTTAAGAGCTACTATTTTTTTTTGGTTTCACGCGCAATTTATACTCTTCTAAGAGTGCGCTGATTCTTTCTTCATATCTTTTAAGACATGCTTCAATTAGGTTTGTTATAGAATCGGTGGTCAAGTTTGTTGAATCGTCAAGAAATTCGTTGTTCAGATCAAAGTGAATTTGGAGTTCTTTTGTCTCCTCTAAGAAATCAATTTCTATTGAAATGTCGACTTCTTCTTCATAAAATCGTTGCTTTAATTCAGATTCGAGACAATTGATCAAATTATCCAATAAGGAATCTGTTAAAAGGTCGATTTTTTCGTTGTTTGATGACATGGTCGATTCATTCGCGTTTAACTTGGAAAAGTACCACTTCCGGCTTGTTGAAGGAATGTAGTTAACTTTTGCCGTAGTTCTTCCATTTTCTGCTGTGATGATTGCATTTGCTTTTCTAATGACTTCATCTGCAGTTCAATCATTTCTTGCTTGTCTTTGAACTCTGTTAAGACGTTTTTTGCCTTATCGTGAACTAAAATTGCGCCAACGGATTTATATACCATTTCGTCTTCTGGTAACGTTTCTAAGGTTTTAATTGCTGCATTTAATTCGCTTTTTTGTCGATTCAATTGGTCTAACTGGATTTGAATAGCTCGAATCGTGTTTTCCAACTGCTGTAGTTGAATAATTTGTTGTTCCACTGCGGGTGGTAATTTAGGAGCTGCCACTTACACTTCACCTTTATTTTCTCTTAATTTCCATTGTCTTAGTTTTTTTGTGCATCGTGTAAAAATATCAACCACGAGAATCTTTCTTTTCACACTTTTTAAGTGTGAGTTTAAAAACGCAAGCATTTTTATATTTTTGTTGAGGAGATGTATGTGACGGCAACCGCATTATTTGCCGTTCTAAATATATTTAACGAAAAAAAATTAGTTTTTAGGGAATAATGTAGATAGTTAACATCGTGCAGGGGTTCCCTAGCCTGGCCAACGGGGCAGGACTCAGAATCCTGTGGCGTAGGCCTTCGTGGGTTCAAATCCCACCCCCTGCACCAGAAACTGCACCAAAAATATTAGTTCATTTAATCATGACCAGCTGGGGTCGCATAGCCCGGTAGTGCGCCAGACTCGAGATCCTGCCAACTAGGCAGTGAAAAGGGGCACTGAGAGATCTGGTGCTCGAAAGAGCGCGTGGGTTCGAATCCCACCCCCAGCGCCATTATCTTTCCTTTATTTGTTCTTTTCATATTTTTAAATTGACAAATTAGTTGTGTTTTGTGATTTTGATGCGGATAATAATCTCTTTTGATGATACAGACTCATTAGAGGGGATGTGCACCACCTATTTAGGTGCAAAGGTTGTTTGGGCTCTTATGAAAAGACATAGAATTTTAGATTTCCCACATTTAATTCGTTTGAACCCCAATATACCATATAAAACTCGTGGTAATGGGGCAGTCGTTTTATATGTTTCTTTATCAGATTCTAGCGATTTTGAAAAGGTAAAAAATGAAGTTATTGCCCAAGTGGCGACTTTAGCGATGATTCAATCAGAAGCCACTCATCCCGGTTTGCTTTTTATTAAAGGTAAGCCACCAAAATGGATGCGCCAAGTGGCAGAGAAAGCCTTAGCTCATGTAGTCACCATTAAGGAAGTAGAACAGCTCTTAAAAAAGGAAAAAAATGTTGAATATTACAAATGGAAAAAAGGACGAGGAATTGTCGGCGCATGCGCAGCAGTCGGATATTCCTTGCTAGATTATTCACGTTGGACGTACGAACTCATTGGGTATAGAAAACCTGAAATGTGGGGAACAAAGCGTCAAATTTCTCGACAGAGCATCATAAATATGGATTATAAGACCATGTTTACTTTTACAAATTATGATTATTATAATGATGTCAGTTTGATTGATCCGCACGGTAAAGATCCTGTATTATTTGGCATTCGTGGTACCACACCGTCCTATGTCACTGCTGTGTTTAGACAATTGACGTTCGACGAACCTTTAGAGATGTGGATGCTTTATAAAACAAATCAGCACACTAATATTCATTATTTTAATCGTACACTACGAACGAATTTTAGTGAGTTAAAGGCGTTTTCACAGACAATTTTGATTGGAAAAGTGGTAAAAAAATTTCCGGAAAAGAAAAAAGGACATCTTAAATTCTTAATTTCCGATATGAATGGATGTCATTTTCCTTGTTTAGTTTACGAGCCATCAAAACAATTTCGTTGGGTTATTCGGCAGTTAATTGTTGGTGATTATGTTAAAGTAGGTGGTGCTGTCAAAAGAACGAAAGAAGGAGAGCTTGGGCTTAATGTGGAGTTTGTTGAAATTCTTTCACTTGCCAAGAGTTATGAATATCACAATCCATTATGCCCCCATTGTGGTAAAAGGCTTAAGTCTTTGGGACACAAGAAGGGTTTTAAATGTGTTAAATGTCGGAAGAAATTTTTCAGCTTAGATAAAAGGATAACTGAGATTATACGTCCTCTTATGGAAGGTTACCGCTATTTGGTTCCACAATCAGCACTCCGTCACTTAAGCGAATATTTTGATTGGAACGTTTGGCGGCTCTACCGGGAAAATACGCAAGTATCAGAAGAGACAACGACCATTGACGCTCACGCATTTCTAGAAAAACTGTTATCGTCATGTGTGCCGAATCTCCATCCGAAACGCTCAAAAATAGGGTAATAAGGGAAAGTTCGTATTTTAAAACCATTATTATGAATAATCACTCGGCTTCTCGGTAAGTGAAGATTATGATGTGATCGGAGATTTTCTTGATACGCTCCAGTATTACTAAAAACAATGTAATAAGGATTTTTCCGATAAGCCGGTAATGTAAGCGGTTTTTGAAAGTATGGATTAGGGTATAAATCTTTGGGATCTAATGTAT
>WAPZ01000050.1 GCA_015520535.1 Candidatus Heimdallarchaeota archaeon | reverse complement strand
TATTTATACTGATTGGGTTTTAGTTTACCGCAAAAATTTGATATTTGAAAGTTTTTGCGGTTTGAATATAGATCGGTGAGGTTAAATGGTTTCTGGAAAATTTGATAGGGAAAGTGATTGACACTTATTATGCGAAAGAAAAGGCAATCGACACTTATTAAGCGATGTCCACGATGTCGGGGATGGTTGAAAAACGCGAGGTGGAAAACTAAGCGGCAGATGATTTACCTACATGATAAACTTCAATGTGTGAATTGCGGGCGGTTTGTTGAATTGAAAATCAATTTCAATAGAAAATGAAAATCGTTTTCAATTGAGGTTTTATGAATAAAAGACAAGAGAAAAAATTGATACAAGGGCTTGCGGCGGGAAAATCACAGAACCAGGTAGCGAAAGAGCTTGGTATCTCACAACCTGCTATATCTAAATATCTCTCCAGGCATCCGGAGATACAGGAGAAAATTCTGCAAGAAGCTTCCCGTCTAATGGACAGTCTACCCGATATCATAGACCAATTGAAACGCGATATTCGACAGTCAAATGAATTGAGTAAACTGTTAGCAGGTGAGATAAAACCTGAAGAGTATAAGGGTCTGCTCATGGACCCTAAACAATTAGTAGCTTTGCAGAAGCTTAATTATTCCAAACAAGCTGATGTGTTGCGGGCGTTAGGTATACTCTCCAGCCCTACTCAATCGCTTATTGTCCAGCAGTATATACAACAGAACCAGGTTAACGTTTTGAGTAAACCGGTTCAGGAGATTCTTAGTAAATTTGTTGAGGTTAATTTATTGGGTGATGACAATAATGACGTTATTGATGCTGAAGTCTCTGAATAGAAAGGAGAAGCCTGATAGGTGCGCCACGCCTATCAGGCTTTGTAGGGGGTGGGGAAGGAAGGCTTAGTAAATCAAGCCTAAAGATTCAACAGCCTTCTTAAATTCTTGCATTAATTTGGGTAGTCTGTCTAATAAAGCTTTTTTGTCTCTTAGCTGTTCTAATGTTGCATCCGGCCATATTGCACTTTTCCGTGCAAGCTCTAAATCCGGCTCTTTTGCCATAGGATTAGGGAAAAGCTCAAATTTGGCCAGGTTTCCATATTTTTTTCTCATCTCTTCTACTTCGTGAGGATCGCATACTTTGATAAATACTCCTTCCAAATATAAACAACGTTTGCCTGTGTCCACAGGTATCTCACTGGCGTGGTAGAGTGTATTTTCCAGGTAATGCAATGGTCCATCTGTAGTGCAACCATGCCACTTAAGATAAGGCTTAAGCCGAGGAAAGTGTTTTCCTATCTCATTATGTATCATTCCAAACACAACATCGTGCCACTTTCTGTTTCTGTATTCCATTAGTTCGCCAGTAATAGCAAATGTATTATGACCATTGCCACAACAATCGTCGTGCCTGACTTCGGCAATGATACGGTACACTTTACCATTTTGCTTGAAGTCTTTCTTGACTTCAAAATACTGAAAGTCAAGTCTTTTTGATTTTGGTAACTGCATACTTTTCTATCTCCTTCAAAAGGTCTGCCGCAAGAGTACGTATCCGCTTTAATTGCGGATTTTTCTCTTCATCATCTCCAGTCCAGTATAGACTTGCCTCAATAACACCTATGGCAAGGTCCTTAGCATGCCTTAGGAGTGTATCTGTATCCAATGTTTTACCTCCTTGTAATTGCTTCGAGTATGGAAGTTCCAATGTAGACAATTCCCACAACCATGCAGATTCCGGAAACTGTTACTAACAGAACTTTTCCTACTTCTAAAATTAGCATTTGAAAAATTCCTCCGTCGGTTGATATACTACATAGAAGCAAAGCTCACAAAGCCCGTCTATGTCGACAGATGTGGACATAGTGCCGCAACGCCGACATTTGACAGGTTTGGCAATCTTTACTTCTCTGAAGTCTTTTATTTCTATACGATCGAGTATTTTGATGTCGAGCATTTTATATTTCTTCTCTCATTAAGGTTATTCCGTCATAATACGGCCAATCTAACCCTTTGTAAGATACAAACCATTTCCAATTTCTTTGATATACTTTGTATCCTAAGTTAAAGGTTTTTGATACCTGATTCATTCTTCTTTTTGTAGTGGCAGTTTCAAAACCACCACTATAAAGGATTATTTCGCGTTCATTAAATTTGACTATGTCGGTATAATGATACCGCACAACGATATAACCCTCTTCTTCTTCTCTGATTGTGGTTGCGTGTTTTCCTATCATAGTTTCTCCTATCTAATAAGTTTTATACGTACTCCGCCGATAACAGACCATCTTTTTCTGTCTACTGGTGCAACATAGGTTTTGTAACAAAACCATAATACCCAAGTTTCTATATAGTCAAACAATTCTAATTGCTTCATCGAAGGAACGAAGACCTTAAATAGAAGGGATTGAGACCCTTTATCTATCCCTTGAAACCTATCCAATGCTGCACATACTCAATTCCGAAAATCCGGATTGTCTTGCGTATCCGGTAAAACTGCCTATCAATATCTACTTTGATATTGATTTCATAAATCCACTTTAGCAGTCCCCCACAATCCCGTGGAAGGACACAATCCACAAACACGTCAGTTAAACGGTAGCGCGTAGTGTTCATGATTAGTCCCCTTCAAAAAGGTTGTTACTTCGTCTAAGTTAAACAGCAATTTAGGTTTTGTTTCCCTTTTCTTGATCGCTTCGTAATAGAAGCTAAACTTTTCCCGATGAACGTAGACCTTGCCTAAAGGCTTTCCGTCCTTTAAGTATGTCATGACGGTAGTACCTGCCGTCGTTGTGCTATTGTATATTGTTTCAAGCTTGTGCATTGTTTCTCCTTACCTACATCACAGCACAATGATTTTACTTGTCAAGAGTAAAATCATTGTAAAAGAGTAATGTACCGTCGGGAAAAGGTGTGTGAATCACTTCGGTGAACCAACTACCCAATTTTATATCATCGGCGTTTGACAAGGCAATGCTTGTATTATATCGTGTATATCCAATGATATCTATTGAGACACCGTGCCGTTTAGCTGCCTCAAATGCGGTTTCTGGTGGACCCTTGATAATTAGTTTTTTCATTGTTCCCCTCTGATTAGTTAATGATTCTGTACAAAAAATTTTTGTGGATTATGAAGAGTGTGAAAGATAATGGACTATCCGTGTTGGGTAGTCCGTAATATGGATCGAGTTTATGAGACTCGTTTATATAGATAAGTTCTGCTAATATCCAAGGCCTTATCTCTCGTAACGCTATGGCATTAGCCTTATGATCCTTGGCCAACAGAATTACATCGTTAGCTGTTCTTATTTCATGAGAGTATACCTGTTTGATTTCGGTATACCCTAATGCTTTTATCTTTTCTTCAAGCTCTTTACTTATATCGTTTTTCCTGATATGTATTAGTTTCATGATTCCCCCCCAATAAAAAATCCTCTGAAGGATTCACCTTTTTTTTATTTCAATAATAACATAAACAAAATCTTTGTCAAGTAAAAAATAACCCCGCGAAGTTAAGTTTCGCGGGGTCTCTTCTAATAAGGTTTATAGATGTTGTCTAAGACCAGTATGTCTCCGTCTTTGCCTTCTCTGATGAGGAATTCTATTTCCTCATCGTCAGAACAAACCGTCTCAAGTTCAACGGCGATTGCGCCGTTGAATTCTCTTAACTGGTCTAAGTGGAATTTTGGAAGTGTTAGTTTCAGT
>WAPZ01000049.1 GCA_015520535.1 Candidatus Heimdallarchaeota archaeon | reverse complement strand
TTTGTGTACAATGAAAAAGCTGACGTTTTTATTTGTTTGCTGTATGAATCTTTCTTTTTTTGAAAAAAATAAATATTTTTGAATTTTGAATTAATTAGAATTTGAAAACTCAAAAATCTAAATCTAAAGATTTTTTAACGTTAATGTGATTAACGTATTAGGATGGATTGGAACATTTTTTTTCAATTAGTGGATGTCAATTGGAGTGATAATAGTGCAAACACAAAAAAATGACGGAAAAATGGGACGCAATAATTCTATAACGATTTTTGAGATTAATAATTATAGATTCGCCGTTGCCGCAAAAAATGTTATTGAAACGGTAGTATTTAATTCTTATTATGAACTACCCTTCGAACATGAAAGCGTAATGGGATTAGTTAAATATAGAGACTTGTATCTTACCCTTCTTTCAGGAAAAAAAATGCTTTTTAAAAGAACAGAGAGTATGCCATCCACAACTACCGATGAGAATAAAAAAACAAAAGTTTTAGCACTCATACTCGACAATGGGCAATATATTGTGGCTTTTACCGTTGATAGCATTTTGAACATAATTACCACAGAGTTATCAGGTAAAAAAAATAATATACCAAAAACAATTAATGAACAATTAATTCTTGAAGTCTTAACATTAAAAACGTCAAAAAATAAAATGGCAGAAACAATCTATTTAATCGATTTAGATAAACTTCTTCCCAAAGAATACGGAGAAGCCCTAACACAAAGTATTACTACACAAACATCATCTAAGGAAGACATAGAAGAAGACGATTTTGATATTGATCAATTCACGTTAAAAGAATAATAAATAAGGCCGAACATTTTTTAGGTAGCACGAGGGATAAGCGTATGTTGTTTAATATATTGCCAACACAAAAGCTTAATATAGCAATTGCTGAACGAGCTGGATTTAAATTTTGCTTATTATTAGAATGGCTGGAAGAATATGTCGAACGAAAAGATGTTATACCCGTTCCGTCAATAATTAAGGGATTATATAATGGAATTTTACATCGTGGCGAATTTATACCTACATTAGACCTTAAAGAAGTGATTACTACTTCTCCGGATATGCAAGGCCGCCACGAGAACAATAATCACAACATGATTGATGAAACTCGCCAAAATATTATTATCCTTAACTTTGATGAACGAGCACGTTTTGGCCTTCTTGTCGACCAACTAATAGATACAATCAGTGGGGAATTTCAAGTTCAAACTATAGTTCCTGGCTCAATAGAACCAAATGCTTCACAAAATTTCTATAAATCCTTAATAATTTATGAAGATACACCCTATCCATTATTAGATATTAAAAAGCTCTACGATACCCTCTCAATGCACGGGAAATTAGAAGCAATTAAAGATGTACATTTTTCGCCATTTCCCGTTGAGATAAAATCCTTATTTAAGAAAGAACTAGAAAAAATCACCGTTCCAGATTTTTTGCTTGCCTATTTAGGGAGACTTAAGTTAACAGTACCTGCAGAAATCGCACTATACATCGTAGATGCCACTGATATGGTATTAAAAACGCTCAACACGGGTACAGAAGAATTATCTATAATTTATTGGTTAAATGAATGGGTACCAGTAGTGGAGTGGACAACGTTAATTTCTTGGATTAATGAAAAGTATCCCCGTACTCCCGTTCGCGCATTAAAAAAAACACCATCAAAATCGTCATCTGAACAAATAATTATAATATTAAAAGGAAAGACAATAAACATTGGGATCAAAACTCCACTAACTGCTAGATTTGTAAGTATAAAGGAATCTTATGAGTTGCTTCATCTTCCTTTTCTTGCGGTGACACAAATTTCTGAATTACTCCAATCTTTTTCACTCATTGGTGATGAAATAGTTTTTTTGCCTGATTGGGAGCGTTTCATAACGTTAATTGAAGAAAAAATAAAAACCATAACGACTGACAACTTACACGATTGGAATTTTTATGTGGAATCAAAACTCAAAAAAGAAGAAGTGGAAGTACTTAAGCAAGAACAACTTATGATAGAACATCTTTTTTCATCTTTGGCGAAAAAAGATCAGAAATTGAAGCAAATCAATATATTAATA
>WAPZ01000048.1 GCA_015520535.1 Candidatus Heimdallarchaeota archaeon | reverse complement strand
GTATAAATGATTCGCCACGCTTGAGTAATTCCTAATTTCAAATCATGATTTCTAAGAAAAAGACTTTTCACAACTAATGGTTCCAACATCCCCACAAACGCTGTCGGCAGCCGATGGATGGTCGAATCTAATCCTTGAAAGCTTTTTTTAAGGCTACATACTCCATTTGAAAAAAAATCTATTCTATAATTATAGCGCCCACGAACCTTTTTGAGCGCATTTTGTGTAAAGATAATATTTTTTGGATGGGGAGTTGCTGCATACAGCGGAATGATTACCGGAATTTCGGGAAAAAAAGTTTGTGTTTGCAAATAATTGATCCAATAACGAAATTCTCCATTAATTTTGAAACGCCACTGTCCAATATGCGGGACAAAATTCGTGGTCCGAGCCGTCGATGTCATTTTTTGGCGTATAAGTTCTGTAACGAACTCCTGAAAACGTATGGACTTTATAAAAAAGTGCACGTGTGATTTTATGTGACTTTTGAAATACGGCAGCGATTTGAATTGTATGAATTGGTACAGATATGTTATAGGCAATGGCATCAAAAAAACCTGTTAGAGCTCTTTAAACGTTAGAACAACGTATAAAATAAAAAATAAGGATAAAGAGTGGGTAAGAGAGGAACTTAAATTCCTCTCCAGCCACTGCCAGTAGCGCGGTGTGAAGTGGCTCCCTCCTAAACAACCATGCTACTCTTTATTAATGTTAGGGTTGAAAAGATTGAAATTTCTGCACACTCTTATTATCGAATGAACATGCGTTGTACGTGAAAATTTATAGCCTAAAGGGAAAACTGTAATAACTATGGCGAGAGCAATGAGTCCATTAGAAAATTTTTTTCAATTATAATATAGATGGCATTTCAAGGGAAAGATCGGCTGTTTAAGCAAAATGTTGCGTTTATTGGGAAGATTTTAATGTGATGAAAAATACAACTTTTCGGTGCAAAGCCTTTTTAAGGTGAAGGGTGTAATGGAAGCAGTCATCAGAATTTCGTGTTCGGTTAAAAAAATTAAAAAAACAGAATGGAAACGTAAAATTGGATAATAGATAAAAAAATAGAAAAATTCAAGGGCCTAAAAGCCATATATATCCTTACCAGCTCCAGACATTTAATCTGGATCTGGTTCCGGTGGTATAGGGCTAGGATTACCTGGTGGCATGGTTTTTCACCAAGTAACATAAAAACGCAGAAAGCGGTTCATGTATTCTTCCACGAAAAACAAGCCTTAGCGGGTATTTTGAAGGTATTTTGAGAAGATTTATTGTTAGAAACAACCATTTTGAGTGGAGAATCGGGATGTTGAAGAATAAGGATAATTTGTCCCCCAAAAACTTTTTTAATTCGCTAAAAGTATTTTTAAGTTCAGAAGAGTTGTTAGAAACGCAAAAAAGTATAAGTTCCGCAGAAAAATATCTCCATCAACTAATTCCAGCAAAGAAGATTGCCTTTTTTATCGAAAACGAAAGATTAATGGCAGATTGCTATCATAACCTTCTGAAATATCTTTCTATTTTCAAAAAAGATATGTTTATCCCCATTTTGCTGGTAGATTTGATATTTTATTTGGAAACACGCTTTTGCAAGAAAAAGTATCATAAAAAGCGCGCGTGGAAAAAAACGTGGGAGGCTTTGCTCGGTGAGCATTGGAAACAGAATTTTCAGTGGTATTGTGGCGCAACCTACTTTGAAGTAGCGCACAGAATACCAACCTCACATTTTCTGCAATTTCTGTTTAATTATCTCCAACTTGCAAAGAAACCTACCAATCAGAGCACTTTGGCATTAGAACAATTAGAAAAAGAACTTTACCGCCTACGATTTAGTTTTCCGATTCAACTCACCACGGAAGAACTGGAGGTTTTGGAAGCCTGTATAAAATTTCAAAGTGACAAGCCCTCAGTTTTAGCAGAACATCTTTCGATGAAGAATCAAAAAGTGTCCCAACTCATGCGTTATTTGAGAGAAGATCTTGAGATTTGTGCGCGTAATATTGGCATTGCCTTTTTTAAAATCGGTTTACAACCGCTACAAATTATTATAGTTTATGATGAACGTCATACTAAACCAAAAGAATTGATAGCACAACATTTTCTGCAGTCTCCTTGGTTATACTCCTATTTTCATTCTTCGCATGGGGAAAAGGAGTATTACATATTTAATCTAGTAGTACCAATTCTCAAAGAGACAAAAATGATTTTAGACGCATTGAAAGAAAAATTTTTGAGCACCGATGGCTTTATTGATTTTCTAATAACAGCACGAGTCAAAAACAGTTACAAAAGATCACATAATCTTCAATTTCTTAAAAAAGATTATCAAAGCGAACAATTTCGGACAAATTTTTTGAATTTCCTTGAAAGCGCGGTTTCACAGTTAAATCATGAACTTACATCCTTAAAATCTCTTGAACCTACACAATCTCTGGAATCACAGCCCCAATTGCCTCCAATATGGGATTTTCACTCTGTTAATCTGAATGCGATTAAAAAAGCCGACTTAGAAATTATTAATGTCATCTTTCAATATGGTTATCAATCTCAGCGCGCTATTCAAAAAATTGCCCACAAAAAAATGGAAATTGTTAATAAACGCCTAAAAGACCTTTTAACGCGGAAAATCATTTCCTATCAGTATTCACTCTATCCATATAACCTCCCCGAAATGTTGCATTGCACATTTGAATGTTCCCTTCAAGAAGCTGAATTAATTGCTACTTCTCTTATTGATAAGACCTTTGTCTCTTATGCACAACTCATTCATGGTGATATCACGGGGGTAAATTTAATTTTTTCTTTACCACGGGGTTGGTCCCAATACTTAAAAAACCTTCTTCAAAAAATAGACGTATCACATAAATGGATCGTTTCAGCCACTGCCAATCAAGTTACTGCCAATTGGAGAATACCAATCAAATATTGGAACGAAGATTTACACATGTGGACTATTGGTGGCGAAGATTTTGGGTTCATTGCGGAAGATCCAGATAGTTATTTAACTAGGATGACGGAAAATAAATAATATGGATGTTCTCTAGAAAAATAAGCATGTTTTCCATTTATATTTCATGAGAAATGCTTCTAATCGAATACATAACTTTTTAAATCCTTTTACAGCAGAAAACATGGGCTATACATTGTTTTTTTCATTTTTTCACCAATTATCTACTGAATGCACAGTTCCTTACTTGTATTATTGGGAACGCTATTGTTTAGGTTATTTTTACTTGCGAAGAGACGGATAAAAATAGGAAGGTTTTTATAATTTCCTGAAGGAAGATTTCATGAGGAAGATGAGTGTTGACATTGAAGAAATCGCCACAAAACTTATTAACGCTTTAGAGAAAAACCCTGAACTTAGACAACGCATGCAGAAAATAATTCTTCGGGATTACACTAAAAAAGACGAACCGGAACTCCTTAAGACGATTTATGCCATGCTGCAAGAACTTAAAGCGCTACGAATAGATATGAACAAGCGTTTTGAGGCTATGGACAAGCGTTTTGAAGCCATGGACAAGCGTTTTGAAGCCATGGACAAGCGTTTTGAGCAGCTAATAGCAGAATTACATCAGCATATAGAAGAATCCGCTAAGCGTTTTGAAGCCATAGACAAACGTTTTGAAGCACTTAATAAGCGTTTAGATAATCAACACGGCATGTTAGAAAAGTTAGATCGAAAAATGACTGAACTTCATTCCTTTCTTGGTGGCAGTTTAGAAAGTCTTGTTCGTTCCTTAGTGTTTAAAATACTTTATGAGAAAGGGTATGAAAACGCCCAAATTCGCCAAAATGTTACCTTTATTGATGAAGCAAGAAAAGTCCATCCCGATTCTACCTACGTTGAAGTAGATCTTTTTTGTGAAAATCCCTTAGTGGTGGTAGAAGTCACCGGTATTCTCAAAGATCTAAAAAAAATTGAAATTTTTAAAAGAAAAGTCCAATTTCTCCGGGAAAAATATCCTAATAGCCCTTTAGGGATGCTGGCTTTTGTCACCACCGAAATCAAAGAAGATATCATTCCACGTGCCGTAACTGAGCTGAAAAAAATTCAAGCCGAACTTATCACGAAGGCTGAAGTCCAAAAAAGGGTAAAAGAATTAGGTTTAGATTAAAAATTCTATCTATTTTTCTCTTTTCAACGAGTTGTGCTTTCAAGCGTATTTTTCGGAACACTCTGCGAATGTATGGTGTGTTGTGTGAGTTGGCGTTTATAATAGTCTTCCATTTGAAGGTATTTTTCTTTCCACTCTTTCTGGATCGCTTGAATTTGTAAGAAGTATTCTTTTTCTGCGGCATCAAGTTTTTGTGCAAAATCTTGTTCTATTTGAGCAATTTTACGTTCGTATTGTGTGATTTTTTCACGTAATGCAATGTTTTCCTTCTGGAGGGCGACATACGCATCTTCAATGCGAACTTCTGGGGTATTATTATCGTTTCTTTCATCTGTGCGTTGTGGTTGCGGCTCAGAGGGTGTATAACCTTTGTTCTCGAGAATTTTGGTGAGTTCAGCGATTCTACGTCGATAATAGTCTTCCATTTGAAAATATTTTTCCTTCCATTCGTTCTGGATTGCTTGAATTTGTTGATAATGCTCATTTTCTGTGGTTTCAATTTTTTTGGTAAAATCTTGCTTTAATTTGGCAATTTTAATTTCGTACAATGACAGTTTTTCTTGAAGTTCCATATTTTCTCGTTGAATTCGAAAATAAGCTTCTTCAAAGTTCATTTGTGGTGTTGTGTGGTGTTTTTGCATCTCATTTTGTGATACACTTTCACTTTCCGCTGTGTTGTTCGTCTCTTGAACTTGTGGTTTATTATTTTCATTGAATTGTGCGAGTTGGCGTTTGTAATAGTCTTCCATTTGGAAATATTTTTCTTTCCATTCTTTCTGGATTGCTTGAATTTGTTTGAAGTAGTTCTCCTCAATTTCTTCGATTTTTTTTGCAAATTCGCGTTCCATTTGACTGACTTTATTTATGTATTGTGGTTTTTGGTAAGATATGTTAGCGGGCGCTTGAACATGTTTTTCTTTTTCTGGAATTGAATTCACGTGTACGTTTTTATTTTGAAGTTCCATATAGGATTTCTTTAGTTGCATTATTTGTACTTCTTTGCGTTTTAAGTCCACTTTCATTTCTTCAATATCCCTTTTTAAATTGTCATGGCTCTCTTTAATAAGAGCTTGGATCTTTTTGGCAAGTTTGATCGAATCACGATTCATGGCTTCTTGATGCACCTTTATTAGAGCTTCACCCAGTTTGGTTAAAAGCATGTTGACTTTACTGACTGGAATATACGTCCCCTGTCCCGCTGACGCTTCCTTCTGTGCGCTTCGTAGAATATTTTCCATTGTATCGTACATTTCGTGACGTTGTTCTGTTATGAGTTTATCAAAATATTTTAATACTAAAGACCCAACATCAGTCTTATGAGACTCTTTTTCGTCCAAAAAAGTATTATTCATCACTTTTCATTCAGCTCCAGTTAATGAATACACGGATGGTAAAGGCACGTTAACTGTTTATCAAGCAATTAACAAAAATTTTATTGCTTAAAAGGGTGAATTGAGTAAAAAAACAAGTTTATGTCTGAGTAGAAAGCACAATTAATCTCTTAAAATATCTTCCGAACAAATTATTCACCGTGCTTTATAAATCTTTTAGTGCAAAACTACGTGGAATAGAACACATGAGCCGTTATTTTGTTCAAATTTCTTACTCGAAACATTTCTTTGCAATTTTTTCTAAAAGTCACCAATTTTTCGTTTTACACAATTTATTTACCAAGCATAACATTTTTAACCTTTCCTAGAGTCTAATTTAAATGACAAAAAATTTTAGTCGGAAGAAGCGTTAAAATAACCTTCATTAGGCTTAAATTTTCTTT
>WAPZ01000047.1 GCA_015520535.1 Candidatus Heimdallarchaeota archaeon | reverse complement strand
GAAAAACGTTGCGGGATTTAAGATGGGTTTAAGAAAAATAGAAGAGGACATAAAAAAACAAGGTTTACTCAAGAAACGTGGAAGTGAATTGGCAATAGCCGAACTTGAACAATTAATTAAAGATGTCAAAGCCTTACACCGACGTTTAGAGGATTTAGAAAAAAAATATGGTGACGAGCTTAAGAAAAACCCAAAAGCTGCGCAAGAGTTAATGGAATTGCGTGCGGAATTGGGATTACCTACATATATTGGTCTTAATGAGGTTCAACAAAAGAAGGGATTATTATCAAAACTCTTTGGAAAGGTCGGTTTTCATGAATATTTAGCGCTTCAACTTTTAGAGATAGCAAAAAATCGCCAAGAAGTAACCGGTGGTCTAATTTCGGTTGCAGAACTTTTGATAAGAATTAATAAAAAAGTTAAAGGTGTCATTTATACCATAGATGATGTATTTACTGCCTTGAAAATATTAGAGAGAAATAAATTAATCTATAAAGTACGTGAACTAGAAAGTGGTTTTAAAGTCGTTGAAGTCGTTCCCTTAAACCTAACAAATGCACATGAGGAAGTTTTACGTTTAGCTCATCGCTTTAACGGCGAACTCAGTTATGAAACAATAATGAAACATTTAAACTGGAATCTTGCTAAAACTGAAGCGGTTATCAAAGAATTAGAAGAAAAACAGCTTGTCTACACAAAAGTAACTGCTGAAGGACCACGAATTTACTTCCCCAGCATTTAGCAAAAAAAATATTTTTTTTAATTATTTCTGCGTTGAGTGAATAAAAACGAAAATTGTGAGATTAAATGCCCCATTTTGATTTAATTGATGAAACTAACCTGACTAAACGAGAAATCTTATTAAAAAGAGTGCAATTGCATATTAGAACGGCCTTCCGACGACTTAGAGACGGAATTTTTAATGATGGCTTTGCTACGTTATACGATGCCTTTGTTCATGCCATGCAATGGTATGTACTGGATGAAGAAAATTCAAAACGTCTTAATATTCGTGAAGACGACGACATCACAGATGAAGAATTCCTTTTTTATCGTTTAAAAGAGAATAACGTTATCGACAGCCGATTTTCCGAGGCAGATTTTCAATTTTATTACAATTTATTAGACGCCGCCTTGGATAAAAAAATCACGACTTTGGACGCGGAAAAAGTGATTAAGGATTTTACTGTAGTTATGGAGCAGTTAGGAATAATGCCATTCGATATGTCAACATTACCGCCAGAAAAGCACGAACTTTATATCAATGAAAGCTAAAAAACGAGGAAAATTTTTAAATTTGCTCTTTTCTGAAAATTAAGATACGTTGATCAACAATTGAAGGCACATAGCTAAATGGATATCCATAGCACCCTAAGGCTTTACTCGGATCATACCAAATTCGTTCAGCTTTTAGAATGAAGCCTTGTTGTTCCCCAATTCGTGCTATATCAGCTGAAAGAAGGTGGTATTTGCTTATTTTCCGTTTTTTCCCATTTTTTTGGATTGTTACTGTTCTATACATGTTTCCAATAAAAACTGCCATATATCGTTTGTATTTTAGCTTGTTCCATAGCTTTTTGAACAGCGATTCAATAAAATGTAGCCAGTCATCTTTACTTTGTGGTGGGAGTGCATTAAATTTCTTTAAAGAAGAAGGATTTGGTTTTTTGACACTCGTGCCGGCATATCTGATGACACCACGGGTTTGTTCTAATTTGTCCATTGTCCAAAAAGGCACATCAGTTAGAATGAAGTCAACGGAATCATCGTGAACGTAGGTATCCATTATTTGTAAACAATCACCGTGATAACATGGCATTTGTGGGAGATTATTTTCTTTGCACACTTGTTGGTAAATTTGTATCCATTCTTTATTAATTTCGATGCCAATAGCACGTCGACCGGCTAGTGTAGCTCCAATAAGAGTTCCACCAACGCCCGCAAGTGGATCAAAAACGAGTTCACCTTTTTTTGTAAACGTTTCTATTAATTCCTTACAAAGTAACGGTGGCTTCATACCACCATGCTTACGACGCAATTCATGTGAAAAATCAGGTGGATAGCTTTTAGGAATAACGCTTTTTGTTGCAAAAAGCCATTCCTTTCCGGTTAAATCATTAAGTGGATTTCGTGTATCATATACTCCACGTTCGCCGAAATCAATTTGATAAGGCTTTAAAAAATTTTTATCTTTTGGTGAGATTTTTTTGGACATAGTGGGCCACTGCCAGAATAGATCGCACCATTATGGTATTAAAAGAATAAAAAGCAAGGGAATGATGGTAAAAAGCATTAATAAGGCGATAGCAGTGATAAATCTAAGGCGGCGTTCAAATTTAGCGCATTGTGGGCAAAACGAATGCTCTTCAAAGCGTCCTTTTCGTGCAAAGAATTGGATTATGAAATTATAATGAATATCTGTGACGACACATAACTCACATATAGGTTTGTGGCACCGTTCGCAAGTGGTTACTGCGTTAACAGTTTTATGATTCTTACACTTTTTACCGAATTTCTGGAGATATTTGCTCATAACTTCAAGCCGCCGTTGCTAATTCCATAAATAAACATATTAGCTAACTAAATCTACATTAAGGGCTGTAACTCTTCCACATGGCTATGATTTTTAAGCTGTGTGATAATATTGGGTACAATTTCAACGGCACGATCTAACATAGCAGATATTTCGTCGAAGGTAAATGTGCCCGATTCTCCTTTTTGCATTGAGCATATCATGCCATTTTCAGTAACCGCAATGGTGAATCGTGCGTCTTCAATGCGTTCTTCATCAATTACGGGGTCAACAACAATTTTTTTACCGATTTTGGCAAAGGTGGTAGAAGCTACAAAACCATTTAATGGTAAATAATAGGTTTCTTCTAGTAATTCGACTTTTTTTGTGCCATTTTCTTCAATAATTTGGTGTTTAGGTATTTTGGTATTTGCTAAAGCTGCCATACTGGCTAAAGTGACCGCATCAATCAGATTTCCATGATCATCTAATATATAGACATCTACAAAGACGATCCAAACTTGTTCTCCCGAAATGACACATAACGCCTTTGTATCGATTGCTTCACTTTCACGGATAGCGCGATCCGCAACACGCGCGATCTCAATTCCTGCCGGTGATGGCGGGCCGGACTCAAAACTTGGTGAGGCAATCGGTGATAATTCAACGTTTAAAATGAAAACGCCATCATCGGGTGTATCAGGAAAAGGTGCCCCTAATTGGAGTTTAACACCCGCAATGACTGTTGTATCACCAATTTTGACAAGTGCAGAACCTTCAGCTTTTTTAATAACATTTGGAACAATCGTTATTGGTCGAAACTCGAAGAATTTTCTTCCATCAATTCGTTGATTTTTGTTTAACTGGTCGACAATGTATTTACGTTCAATATATCCTACCACTTCATCTGTTTTCATTCTTATTCTTCCTCCATCTCGTGAGACGAAATTTCTTCAATTTGTTCTTGTAGTACTGATGTCTCGACTTCTCTGTATTTTCTTATGAGAGCCTGTTTTTGGATCTCATGGATTTGTTTACAGGCTTTTTGCGCCATTTTTATGGCTTCTTTTACTTCTTTTTTTGTAAATTGACCATCTAATTGGCATAAAGTAATTTCACCAGTCGATGGAACGATTGCAACCGGCAAATCTCCTTGGCCTTCTTTGTCTTCAATATCATTTAAGTCAAGAACGATTTTACCATCGACTTTTCCACAGGCTACGGCACTTACTAATCCTTTCATGGGTATTCCGGCATCAGCCAGAGCTACAGATGCTGCTGTAATACTAGCACACCGTGTACCACCATCAGCATCAAGAACCTGAATGTAAACGTCGATTGTTCCCCGTGGAAATTGTTCCAAGAATATTACTGGTTCTAAGGCTTCTTGAATTACTTTTGACAGTTCTATTTCACGTCTTTTTGGAGCGGGACTTTTTCTTTCTTGAACCGAAAAAGTAGCAAGTCGATATTCACATCGCAAAATAGCGCGATCGGGAAGACCGAGATGTTTTGGATGGAGTTCTCTCGGTCCGTGCACTGCAACTAAAATTTTATTATTTCCATGATAAATAATGGCGGACCCATCCGCACGCTTTAATACTCCAGTTTTAATGCTCAAAGGTCGGAGTTCATCGATTTTTCTCCCATCAGTTCTTAAACCGCGTTCATTAATGAGTTTTACATCTGTACCTTTTTTAAGTGAGTCTACTTCATCAAAAACCATTTTTGCTCAACCTTTCCTATTTTTCTGTAATTTTTTTATTTGTTCATCTATGAAAGCTTTTACACGGTCAGTTAAACCCGAAATATGTGCTTCCTTCACAATTTTGTCAATTGCAGCTAAAGTAATATCAAGCAGGACTGGGTTATCGTTTCGTACGACAATTCTTCCATTTTGACCTATATAAATCTTAGAATTGGTCTTATCCTTAAGTAACTTTAGCATGCTTCCTTTTTTTCCAATAATTCTTGGTATTCTAACGGGGTCAACTTCTACCAACCGCCCAGAATGTATTTTATGAAGACCACGTCCTTGAAGTGTGAGGACCGGATCACGCGTGCGATCAAAAGCACTCACTTTTGCTAAGATCAGATCACCGACATTTAAAATTCGCGTGAGATCATCTTTTAACGGATCAATTGGGCGATCAATGACATTATTTACATTTAAAATAGCGGAGTATGGGGAATTAATATCCACAATCCAATGCGTAAGTCCCACATCAGAAATTTTACCAATAACGATATCACCTTCAGCCGGAATATAACCCCCTTCTAATGGGACAACCGAAATTTTATTTCCCTGGATTGAAACAAGTCCAACACGTTTTGAATAAAATTTGAATACTCCTTTTTCAACAACTTTATATACTCCTTGATTGGCAATTAGTTTTCCAGTAGCAAGTAAATCGCCCGGAATCACAATTTCATGATTTTTGACAAAAAATTTTCCTTGAGTGCTCATTTTTTATCATCGCTCCATTCATTTCCCTACAGCTGTTCTCGTTCTAATATTTTCATTTCATATAATCCTTGTGTTAATCTGCCAAGTCGATCCAAAAAATCCGGAACAACACCAGCAGCTAATTGGACCAACGCTATCCATGAGCCATCGTTACCCCATTCTTCTTTGACGATCTCGGCATGTTTTTTCACTTCGCCATAAGCCTTCCCCACATATTCAGCGGGAATTTTTAATGCCATTTTTACTTTTTCAAACCGTATTGGCAACACTTTTTTGAGTTCTTTAATAATTTCACGTGCTTGTTCTTCTGCTGACTTATAAATATTAATAGGGTATGATATTTCCTTGAGGGCATTTTCAATTCTAGCAGGTGGATGTGGGAGCTTGGTTCTTGGATCAACGCAATTCTTAGAAATAAAAGCAATTATTTGGTTTTTCTTTTTTTCATACAATTCTTGACGAATTTCTTTCGTTAAAAGAAGTTCTCCTTTTTTAAACATTTTTTTAACAATTTCATTTAGTTCTGTCGTACCAAAAACTTCAATCAGATCTTCTTGTGATGCACGAACGCCCTTAGCTGCATCTTCAAAAATTTCATCAATTTCAAGCACATCATAAATATTTTCATCAGACAGTTCAGCTGTGCCATTTTTTATTTTATATGCGAGGTCAGGATCAACAACAAGTTCAAACTTTTTACCTCGACTTTTATATCGAATACGTGTTTTTCCTTCGAAACTCACACGTTTTTCATCACGGAGCATTATAATTCACCATTTGACCAAAATCAAGATTTTCAATGCTTAATAAAGGTATGTTTTCAATTCTTCTTTATTTAAAAGATGAACAGTCGGATTTTGGGAAGAAATGACCCCAATTTCTACATCTTCAGGAGTTATCTTCTGCCCTTCGACTTGTTTTATAGCGTTTACACCTAATTTAATAGCTTTATTTATGTTTAATGTCTTTGTATATTTTGTTTCCAAGTATTTTTCAAGTAAAGTCGCATGTTGTCCGATTGCAACGGCATAATATTCCCAGTAGGCACCCGATGGCTCAATTAAATAAAGTTGAATACCTTTTTTCTCATCGTGCCCGGCAATCAACAAAGATACACCAAACGGTCTTAAATCAGAAAATTGTGTGTATGAGTGCATTAATCTAGCAATCATTTTTGTCAATTTTAAAAGTGGTATGCGTTCTCCATATAGAAGCATATGATTCTGTGCTTGAAGTTGTGCATAGTTAATTAGCATTTGAAAATCAGCTGATAGACCAGAGGCACCAGAAAAAACATGTGTATCAATGACAAATAGTTTTTTTAAACTCGATTTTTTAAGTAAACGTGATGATATTTTTTTTGTCGCAACCAAAACGACAAAAGAATCCGTACTTATCCCAATAACAGGCGCACCACGTCGTGTTGCATTTAATGCGTATTCCACTTGAAAAATACGCCCATCGGGTGTGAATGAAATTCCACGGTCATAGCCTAAACCAGAAGATGTTGTCATTCTTGTTTCACAGTCTACCATTCATGTCATATAAGAATTCTCTATGACATCCGATATTTTTTGGTAAAATAAACTATTCGTTTTTTTTGAAAAGATATTGATAGAGAGTGAAAATTTCTTCCTTATTTAAATCAATGGGTCTTTTTTCCAATATCTTTTTTAAATTTGTTTTTAATTGCGGAAGACTTGCTTGCTTGATCAGTTTTTTTAAATTATTTTTACATTTTCTATGCTTACGTTGAAAAAGCTGGGTTAGAAAATGCTCAAACCCTGGTTCTTTAACTAGTGGATTTATTTCATCATACGGAACAAATTTTATCACAGTAGAATTAACTGAAGGCTTGGGGTAGAAGCAATTCGGGGAAAACGTCTTTCCCAACTTACATTTCCCATACATAGATGCCAGTGCGCTTATTTGGCTGTAATTTTTTTGACCACTTTGTGCACATAAACGCTTTGCAAACTCCTCTTGAAAAACTAAAATGGCACGTCTGAATCTAATGATAGGATGTTTTTTTATTAAATAGAGAAAAAGAGTGGAGGAAATATGGTACGGCACATTGGACACCACAATGTCAGCTTGCGGTGGCTGTTCAATTTTTAAAATATCACTTTTAATTAATGTAACATTGTGTGCGACGGATAACAATTCATTTTCAAGCAAAACTTGAAGTTTTTTATCAATTTCAACTAAATACGCATGTTTTGCTTGATGTGCTATGAAATATGACAGAATTCCAAGCCCACTGCCGATTTCAAGCACTATATCATTGTTTGATATTGAAGCCAGTTCTAAAATTTCCGTCAACATTTGCGGATTAATAAGAAAATGCTGGCTTTGACTTTTATCAGGAAAAATGTCATAACTATTGCAGAGAACAACAGTTAACTTTCGTAACTCATGCTGGCTGATTTTTTCTTTAAGCGTTAATAACGGTAAAAATCTCCCTCCGTACATTTTATTTTCATCCGCGATGTGGATGTTGCCATGGCACAAATAAATAATGTCGTTGACCACCTTGTAGTTCTTCATATATTCGTTCTGCAATAAGTTTTTTGGGATCAGGTATCTCTGTACGTTCTTTAATGTCTTCAAAAGAACTAAACGGCTTTCTTTCACGTTCACGTAATATGTGTTCCAATCGTTTTTTTCCAATTCCCTTTAATAATTCAAGTTTATGCATTTGTAATGTTAATACACCAGATGTATTAAAAAAATCGACAAATTCTTTTTCACGAGCCTCAACGATTAATTCAATTGCCTCTAATAAGACCTGTCCGCGTGCTAATGTTGGTAAATCTTCAAATTTGATTCGACTAAACTTTTTTATTGGGGCTGGTGAAGGAACGACCGGAAACCAGTCGCCTAATTTAACTTCTAACTGCGAATTTTCTTTAAACACAATTTTGATTAAAACAAAATACTGATAACCTAGAGCAAAGAGTGTAGGACAGTCCTTTAAGGAAGGATTGGTTTCATTGATCATTCCATTTTCATAATAATCTAACACAACGGCTTTTGTTTCCTTGAATTGTGGAGTCTTTTTTTCCGTGCGAGAAAAACGACGTTTCTCAATCGGTCTTGCAGAATATCCACTGTTTTTCCTTGATTTCATACTCGAAGCCTCATTTTTAATCGTTTATTTTATCAAACAATATCTAATAATGTTTTACAATCTCTTTTTCTTGTTCACCTTTCTTTTCTATTTAAATATATGTTTTTTCCTACAATCTCAAATGGAAAAGAAATGCTCCACCATCATCTTTCATTAGAAATCGTTGTTACAGCACTATCGATAAGAAACGGCGCAAACACTCAAATAGCATCTTTTATAGAAAAATGGCTAAAAAAACAAATATGTGCCTTTTATGTGTCTTCCAAACAATGTCTTGCACTTAAAGGTGTTCAACTGAAATAAAGGTAGTTACTTTTAATTGAGCAAAAGTAGATGGTGGGAATTGCTAGAGTTCCTCTGCAATGCACATTATCTTTTTGTTTTCATCTATAGCACAAAAACGTAAGAAACACGATTCAGTTCCATTCTAAAAAGCATTAGGCATTCATGCTTGAAATTCTGCAAAAGAGTTCATGAGAAAAAAATAAATCTTTGTTTTTTTCAGTGTAAAATGGCTGTTTTTTTCAATTAAAGCTCCCAATCATTAGGGGGGACGCTATTATATTGATTCATGATAAGATAAAAGATCCTCGAATAAAAATTGGTCCTGATACGCTGACTCGCTATGAAAAAGCCCGTATTCTTGGTGCACGTGCACTTCAAATAGCAATGGGGGCACCAGTACTCATTACCTTTGAAGAAGGAGAAAATCTTCAAGATCCACTTCTAATAGCTGAAAGAGAAATCGAAAAAGGTGTGCTACCAATCTTAGTACGACGCTCCTTACCCGATGGTCGCTATCAAGACATTCCACTTAAATGGCTCTTAGAACGAGGTGTAGCACGAAAAAGTCGTGGAACTAAATTTTAATTTAATTTTACTGTGTTTTTTAGGTCTATGTTCACTTTTCCTTTGAACATGAATAATGAAACTATATTTTTTAAGATAATTCAAAATGTGAAGTTTCTCGGGGTCGGATCACATCTAAAACCATTTTTTCTAAGATTACTGGCGGTCTGACATAGCTTCGTTGAACAGCCTCGCTTAAACGCGTTTCTGAGGAAGAATATATTTTGAACAAGGCTTGTTGGGGACGAATATGATCGCCACGATCAACTAAAAGCTCGATTCCAGCCAATGGATCTTGTGGAGCGCCAGCGGCACGTGCAATAGCTGTAATTGCAACAGAGTCTAAATTGTAAACGACATCTTCTTTTTCTGCCTTAATTACATCGCTATAAGGAGCTGTTGGGATTACTTCGGAAGTTACTGAGGGATCACCACCTTGTGCGGTAATAATTTCCTTCAGTTTTTCTAACGCCTTACCAGACTCCAATATGGATTTTGCAAGATCAACCCCTCTATTCGTGGAAGTTCGCTTTGTCATCTCAAAAATCAGCCCACTCAATGCCAAAGCTTTCTTTTTCAAGTCCTCCGATGCGTTAGGGTTATTTTCTAAGACCATTAAAGCATCTTTAGCTTCAAGTGCGGGTCCAATCAGATGCCCAATAGGGCGATCACCTGGAGAGACCACACATTCTACATACATACCTAATTTCATTCCAATGGTAGTAAATAAGTTGGCTAATATTCGTGCTTCTTTTTTATCTGCAACTTTTGCCAGTTTTCCGGTGGGAAGATCGATTAAAACAAACTCACTAGAGGCAGCTTTTTTCTTTGCCAATATAGAAGCCACTAGAAAAGGCTTAGGATCTAGTTTAAGGGGGGATAAGGATTTGATTAAAATATCTGCCGCTTTTCCTAATTCAACATGTTCTCCATCGACAATACATCCGTTTGTTTTAAGGACAACTTCACGCATTTCTTCCAATGTAAGATCAGTGGGCATAAATAATTCAACACAATCAATACTACCAGCGGAACTAGTGATAGCTCTTGTGCTTACTTTAGGGATATAAATTCCAGCTGCAGCTATTATAGGTACAATGATTGGTGTGATTCTATTGCCAGCGATACCACCAATTGAGTGCTTATCTACGATTGGCGCATCAACGGACAAATCTAAAACCTGTGAAGCGGTGTATATGGCTTCCGCCATCAGTGCCGTTTCTTCATCGGTTAACCCAACTAATTCAAGCCCCATTCCAAAGGCAGCCAGTTGCTCAGGGACAAAACTATAAGAATTCACTGCGGTAATAAGATTTTCAAAGTCTTTCTTTGTCAATGACTCTTTTCTAATTTGTTTGTGTACTAGGTCAGTTATAGTGGAATGACTAGTGGCTAAGAAAGAAAGTGATTGTCCCTCTTTTAGCATTAAATCATCCGCCACATCTTGTGGAAGATAGACGAAATCTGGTTCAATAAGTTCACTTTCGATGACATGAAAGGTTTTTTCAGTTTCTAAATTTTTTAAGGAAGATCCTATTTTTATATTAAACTGTTTCGTTGTTTTTGGATGAAATAACACAAAAAGTTGATTTGAAGGAAAAGAAAAATGAGTAGTTTTTAATTTAAATTTTATCATCATGATCACGGGTTATTATTTATTTAATTCGTATAATTATTAGATCATTTTAAACGATGGGAGTTCCACGCCTAATTTTACTAAGTTTGGGGTATAGTATTTTTCAAATAATTCACGGACAAGTCCAGCTTGAGGGCTGACAGCAATACCATGTTTAAGGCGCTCAAGAATTTTACTGACGGATTTATAATATTTGGACGATAATGTTATTTTGTAGTTATTCAAAATTGCGATTTTTTCTATAAAGGTGGTATGTGGTTTTATTTCACCCTCTAAAATAGAAATATAGATGTCAAGAGCAATATTCAATGCATTTTCAGCACGTTTGATAAATTCAATGGCATTTCCATCTAAAAAGTGTCTCTTAGCTTCTTTCCACTCTGTAGCCGCTTTGATCATTTTTTGAAAAATTTCATCAGAAATGAAATCTGCTTTTTTGGAGATTTTGCGTTTAAGTTCTTCGTTTACTGTCGGCGTTTGGGAAATAGCTGCAAAAAGAAAACTTTCTTTTAATTGAAGTACTTTATTGAGGGTCATGATGTTTTCTTTTGTTGTTTCAATTTTTTTATTTATCTCTTCAATTTTTGCTCTTAATTGATCAATTTCGGCTTTAAGTTCTGGTG
>WAPZ01000046.1 GCA_015520535.1 Candidatus Heimdallarchaeota archaeon | reverse complement strand
GTGTAGAAATCAGCGATTTCCCTCCAAAAATTGATTTGACAAAAAATAACGGTAATATACCGGTTATGCGTTTCCCATGATAATAGGCTAAATATAAAGGCCGATAAGAAAAAGTTTTTTCAATGACGTTTTTCCAGGCAATTTTATGAAATAGCGTTCCGGCTTCATGCGAATCCACATATTCATCCCATTCTGGTTTCATGGATTCTTGAAAAATCTTAACCTGTGTCTGGTCATCAGAAACCATGCGGGAGTCCCTTTTAGATGCGGTATTCATGGATGAAGTAATTCCCCCTTCATATCGTTATAATTGCCGTTATTAATTTTTGAGGAATAACTTAATGGGCGACGGTGGATTCGAACCACCGACCTCTGGCATGTTTCGCCAGCGCTCTACCAGTTGAGCTAATCGCCCGGTCACCAGGTTGGCCAATAGTCTTTAATCTCGGATAACTTTACCAAATCTCTTAGACTGGTAAAGTTAAACCGATTCAGAAGCCTTCGTATTTTGTTTTCTGTATTATAAAGACCGTGATGCTGTAAAATAGTACTAAAAATTGATGTATTTACTTTTGGGAAAAAAGGGTCCAATTCCCAGGGATGGAAATAAATAACCGCAGGGATTTGCTTCGCATTCAGGGCGCGGATCCCCTCTTCAATCAAACGAAACGGATAAGCGCGAAGATGTCCCCCTCCTCCGATTGGGAATCGCTTTCCCCAAATGGTCAATGTTGCAACCGGGCATTCGGTTAAAAAGCCTTTGTTAGGTACTTGTATTTTGAAAAATTGCGAAGGACATGCAAGCTGCCCATATAAATCATGCTTAACCGGGAAGACGCTGGAATCTACCTCAATACCGTTTTCTTTGAGAATTTCAAAAGCCCATAGGGTTTTCGATGTTATAGAAAATGACGGTGCTCGAAAAGCCTTGATAGGTTCATCAATAATGCTCTCCAAGACGTCGATGGATTTCCTCAAGTCTCTTGCAAATTCTGCCGGCGATTGTTCATAAACCAGTTGATGTTGATATCCATGGCTTGCGATTTCATGACCCTGCTCATAGATCGCATAAACTATTTCCGGGTACCGTTCGGCTACCCATCCCACGATAAAAAAGGTTGCCTGAACTTGATATTCCTGGAACAGGACCAAAACTCTGGAAACGTTCTCGACGACACGGCTTTCAAGCTTCGGCCATTGCTCCGGGCGGTATCGGCGCCTAAGCCTTGAAACTTGAAACCATTCTTCAACATCAACAGTAATCGCATTGTACATAATTTTCAAAGAACCCGCTTTTCGTTCAATTCACTCGGCAGATTCTAAAGCATCGTCATCAGCATATTTGTAATTGTAGTATTGATAATCGTAATAATACGGCAGAACGCTTTTCAAATTATTGACGACTGCGCCAATAATTTTTTTCTTGCTGTCGTGAAGCAGCTCCATAGCACGAATGGCTACACGCTTCGGGGTTTTGCCTGCCAGAACAACAAACAGGATACCATCAACATGGCTTGATAACAATAAGGTATCTGTCACGGGTATGATCGGTGGAACATCGACGATGATCGTTTTGAAATACAAACGTAAATTATAAATAACCTGACTAAACCGTTTTGAGGTAAATATATCGACCGGGTTCCGATGTACCTTGCCTGCCGTAATGATCTTCAAATTCGGCAATTTAGTGTCCATCCACACCGACCCGATATCCCTTTGGGCTTCGACCACGTCAGCAATACCGCTTTGCAATTTCAAACCAAACAACTTGTGCACCATTGGCCGCCTCAAATCGCAATCCAATAGCAGTGTTGGATTATTCGGATATCGAGCTGCTTCAATCGCAAGGTATGCTGATATTGTACTTTTCCCTTCCCCCGTATTGGAACTCGTGACCATGAAAACTTGATGCTTATGATCAAGTTGAAGTTTATGAATTTTATGAAAGAGCCTTCGTAACTCAGTTGCTTCAGGGGTATCGTCGTAGTAATAATTCGTAGATTTTTTCCTCATAAAATGCCCCTAATATACCATTAATCATATTGGTAAGGTTCCAGGCAGCATGGTGATGACCATGATCCGGCAGCCCTATATGCCATTAATCATATTGATAAGCCCGCGGCTGATAATTTTTATAAAATTCGCTAAAAGACACTTTTGTTTTAGGAATTACCCCCAATACCGGAATTTTCAGTTCATTTTCAACATCTTTAACATCTCGAATTGTTTGATCGAAAAAACTCCAAAATAAAATAACAGCAATGCTTAATACACTACTCAAAAAGAAAACGATAGTAACAAATAATCTTTTGCTGCCTCTTGAGGCATAAATTGGCATCCTGGCCTTTTCTATAACTTTGTATTTAAATTCCATATCGCTGTTCTGAAGTGCTTCCTCAATTTGAGAACCTCGAGAATGACTTAAGAATAAATTATAAACTTCTCGATTTCTCCGAATCTGATCTTCCAGGCGTTCCAATTCCATTCTTTGTTCTGGATCTGAAGTGGCGAGCGTGTAATATCGGTTGAGGATCCGTTTTGCAATATCAATTTTCTGATTCAAAATCGAAAGATCCATAATGACGCGCTGATATTCCGAAAAAGGCTCGAACAACTCTCCCAAATTTGGATGCCGCCTGTTTATAATCCGACGAATGATCTGAAAGCTTTCTTGCCTCAATCGATTAATTTCCGTATTAAAAGTAAACTCATAATTCGCTTTCCATTCCCGCATACTTATGGAGATACGTCGCTCAAAATCATCCAATTTCTCTGCTAATTTGCGCTTAATTAAAGCAAAATCTTGCTCTGTTTCCCATATTCTCTCCTGTTTCAATGATTCAGGTAATCTTTTTTGAAGCTCCCTTAATCGATTTTCTTTGCTCATAATGGCTGTTTCATCATTGAAAATAAGAGATTTAAGAGCCGCTATAT
>WAPZ01000045.1 GCA_015520535.1 Candidatus Heimdallarchaeota archaeon | reverse complement strand
TCTTTAACTTCATTAATAAATAAGCAAGAAATAATATTGTAATATCTTTCTTTTTTCACTATTATTCTTGTTATCCCTCACCAAACTGTAATCGTGGTAAAAAATGCATAAAAAAATGGTAATTTTAGTAATAGTGCTTTTCAGTTTCACTCTTTTGACAAATACTCAGTTCCATACCACACATAAACATTCATCATTCAGCACTACCGCGAATCCTTCGGGAACTAATATCCTAATTACTGAAGTACTTTATGATACCCCCGGTTGTGATTCTACCTGTGAATGGGTGGAACTCTACAATCCGACAAACACATCAATTTCTTTGGACGGATGGACATTATCTGATAATGTTGGAACGAATACCCTGCCCAACGTCACTTTAGCACCGAACGACTATTTCATTTTTGCCCGGGATGCTGCCGGCTTTTCCTCATTATATGGTTTCCCACCTGACGCTGACACCATGACACTGGCACTCGGAAACTCGGGAGACCAACTCATTTTAAGAGATAATAATGGCGTCGAAGTCGATTTTGTGGCGTGGGAAAATTACGTTACCGGCTGGAACATAGCAGCCGTTGATCAAAGTATCAGAAGGATAAGCGATGCCAATGGAATGCCGGTTGACACTGACTCCCCAAGTGACTGGGAACTTAGTGGTACCCTTGGTGACCCCGGAAGCGGATATTCACCAAGTACTGATAGTACTCCACCAACTGTCACCATCACCAACCCACAGAATGGTGCTACGGTAAGCAATACCGTACTTATTACATTTGATGCCACTGACGATAGTGGAACTATTGCAACACAACGAATTTTAATTGATGGTGTTCAACGAAGCACGTCAAATAGTTACAGTTGGGATACCACCGCCGAAAGTGATGGTACGCATATAATTCGTGCCGAAGCCACTGATGCGGCGGGCAATCTCGGCTATGACGAAATTACCGTAACTGTCTCTAATAATCCAACAACTGATCCCATCCAAGTGTATTTCACCGATCCACTTGCTGGACTGCCATGGATGGATAAACCCGATCTACAACAAGGCAATATCTCAACTGGTATTGTTAATTTGTTAGATAGTGCCACTACATCAATTGATGCTGCGTTATATCATTTATCTTGGCAACCAGTAATCGATGCACTGATCAATGCCCACAATCGCGGAGTTACTGTTCGAGTTGCCGCAGATGGAAATAACATTAACGAATTTCAACCACTCATTGATGTTGGAATCCCAGTAACTGCCATCCAAACCTCTTATATTATGCACAACAAATTCTTCATTGTTGATAGTCAATATGTTTATACGGGCTCTTGGAATCCTACGGTGACTGGGACATTATTTAATGCGAATGATATGGTTTTAATTCATGATACCGACGTTGCTGCCATTTATCAAGCAGAGTTTGATCAATTATTTAATGGTGTGAGCGGAAAAAGCAAAATAGATAATAATGCTGAAATCGCATATGTAGGCTCTACCAAAGTGGAAGTATATTTTTCACCCACAGATAATGGTTTAACACGGCTTATTGAATTAATTGATTCAGCTAATAGCACCATTTACATTTCTATGTTCTATTTAACGGAAAACAGCATTTACGATGCTATTGTCCGTGCTCGCGATCGTGGTGTAACAATTAAAGGTGTATTTGACTATCGTGGTTGGTTTAACTCTTATTCTGAGGCAGATGACATCATATCATGGGGCGGTGGCATAATCGATGCCAATCCCGGCGTCTATCACCATAAATTCGCGGTGATTGATGGCAAAATAGTATGGACGGGTAGCACAAACTGGAGCAACAGTGGCTTTAATAATAATGATGAAAATAGTATTGTGATTCATAGTGCACAAATTGCCGCCTACTATATCCGTCGGACGGAAAACTTTTATCAAGATGCATACAATTATGATCATTCTCCCACACAGGCACCACGAATTGTAACACGTCATTATAGTGGATGGCAAGGAGAAAACTTCATTTCATGGCGTCCACGAATGAACGGAAATGTTGCCGCGCCCACGGTTGAAAAATATCTTATTTGGCGCTGGAACGACACGCTTAATCAATTTGAACTGCTTCAAGAAGTTAACTGGGCTACCAGTTATTATTCTGATGCTGACATCTCATTAGAAGTCACCTATTATTATGTGGTCAGTTCTGTAGCGTGGGACGGAACTCATTCGACGGCGTCAGCTGAATTTGCTGAAGTTCAGCATACTGATGGAACAAACTCTCAACCTACTGTATATCCAGCGACGGGACACTTAAATAACTGGGGCACTGAAACCATAAACCCAACATTACAAATTACGAATCCAAATGATGGTGAAACTGTCTCCGGCTGGGTTGATATTACATTTTCCGCCGATGACTTTAGTTATATTAGCAACTGGGAAATCTATATTGACGGCTCTTTAGTCAGCACGGAAAGCCATTTTGGATGGAATACTACGACCACCGCAGATGGCGCCCATACCATTACTGTTAAAGCCATGGACGTCTTCGGAAACTGGGGTTCTACGTCTATTCAAGTCACGGTTGACAACACTCTTTATCAGCCACCTACAATGGACTTCTCTTCAGTTAAGATAATGACGTATAATATCGAAGCATCGGGAACTAATCCACTCTACATAAATGTGCTGAAAGAAGAAAACGCCGACATCTTTATTTTAGTGGAAGCAGGAACCTTTGATGATAATGGAAATGAAACACTTAATTCGCTTTTAGTTCTTCTCAACGAATATTTTGCACCGAATGAACTCCCGTATGAGGCAACTTTAACTCCCGGAGCCGGTAGCAAATACACGGGCATTGCGATTTTCAGTCGTTTCCCAATCATTGACACCAATCTCATCCCCATCGTCACATTAGATGATGGCTCGTTATATGACGTTTCACACGATTTCCTTGATGTTTCGGTGCAAATCGGCACGAATATTACACACGTAATTGGTGCACACTTAAAAGCATCTTCTGGCGCTTCTAATGAACTAAAACGAGAAAAAGCACAAGAAGGTATCATTAACTATATGGATTCCCTCGGCTCGGACGCCATCATAATTTATGCCGGTGATCTTAACTCATTTTCCCCAGAAGACACTGGCAACCTAGCACCAAATGGCAATTTAGGGTATGGTCCAGTCAATATGACCATCAACCCCGCACATCCCCATTCACCAATCAATCATACCTTTACCGATGTCTTTCGCACCTTAAATCCAAATGATCCCGGCTATACCTACCCAAATCCGCCATACGAATCACGAATTGATTACATTTTCGTCAACTCATACCTGACGCCCTTCATGCTTCAATCCACTGTTGGCGATACTCCATCCGCTAATGACGGTTCCGATCACTATTCTGTTGATCTAACCGCTGATTTAAGTTCTTGGAACCCAACAAACCCGCCACCACCGCCATCACTCGACCATATCGTCATTTCTGAAGTCTTTTATGATACCCCCGGAAAAGATAGTTTAGAAGAATGGGTTGAATTATATAACCCCACAAACACTCCAATTGACCTCACCGGCTGGACACTAGAGGATAATTCGAAAAGCTGGACCTTACCCAACGGTTTAACCATTGCTCCGAATTCATATTTAGTCATCGCAAGAAATAATCAAGGCTTTTACAAATTGTATGGCTTTTATCCCGATGTTTCTGGTCTTAAACTTGCACTAGGGAATAATGGCGACCAGCTCATTTTAAGGGATAATAATGGTGTCGAAGTCGATTTTGTGGCGTGGGAAAATTACGTTACCGGCTGGAACATAGCAGCACCAACGGGTTCAAGCATTGAACGTAATCCGGTGAATCAAGACACCGATACTGTAAATGACTGGATAGTAGCGGGAAACAATGGCACGCCCGGTACCGCACCAACAACAATGAAAATTTTAGTCATCGCATCAAGTACAAATACGTTACAAACACTCAATTCTGCTATAAGCCCCCTAATTAAAAAAATTTCATGAAAACTACCTTTTACAATTCTTTTTACTTTTTATTTCAATCATTCTTTTTTATTCACTGATCAACGGTGTATCTGTTGAAAAACCAATATTTTGGGGATGTCCACGATCTCTTTAAATATGATTTGGTGCTAGAAATTCTTCTTTCCACACCACTGACAAAATTTACCTTCATACCAATGTTAACACCCGACAATGCCCATAACGAGGGAAAAAAGACACGTTATACTAAAAAAAGAGCCGGATATCTTCGAAAAGACCTAAAAACGTTCCTAGAAAAATGTGTTAAAGAAAATCGAAGAAATATTGCAGAACTTCACCACTATTTTGCTAATTTTAGCCATACACACCTAACCACTAAACACGTAGATTTTTTTCTATATCATAACAACTCACACCCTTATTTTACACATGAAAACCGAAAGACCTATTTTGAAAATATTCCACAAAAAGAATTGCGCAACGCCGTCATCCTCGTTGATCCTGATATTGGCATTGAAGTCAAATCCGCATCACCGAAAACCTACAATAAATATATTACTTATGATGAAATTCGGTTTCTTTTCAACAAAATGGATCAAGACTCCATTTTAATCATTTTTCAATACATACCACGACGTAAACGGGAGGAATATTTCCAAACACTCAAACATCGCCTCCTTGATGCATTTACTGATGTAAGAAAGCCAAACATCCATTATATTTCAGACAATCAAATTGTGTTTTTTATTCTCACAAAAAGTCGTCTACTGGACGAATTGCTTCACAAAATCCTCAAAAAATACGCGTATGCTTATAATCTTACTTACAGCTCTTAAAAGAAAAAAAAGATAGTTAAAATTGTATTATTACCTAACATGAACAAACAATAAGATTTTTTAAGTAGCGTCTCTTATATATTTATTAAGGAATAGCTGGTGTGCTGAATAACTAAAGACATGGTGGAGGTAATTGTGGAAACAAATGATTTGTATCGTCTAAGTAAAAATATTTTGCAGCGTTTTCGGTTAAAGGAATATAAAGTTGAAGCACAAGCAACATATCACCTCCAAAAAGCAATAACTGAACTAGAACGCGCAGCTACCTCTGTTGATAAAAGCTTAGCCGAAATTTTGACCGCATATTTAAAAGTCCTCAAAAAACAAAAAAGATCACCACAATGGTTATATGCAGAAGGTAAAAGTTCTGCACCGCTCCCGTACAGCTTTTTTACACGCCTTTTAATGATTAAATATGGGCATTTGTATTTGAAGCACAAACACCCACAACTCACCCTTTCTGAAAGTCATGAAGAACAACTACAAGAAGGCCGAATTCTGATCCGATACTTGTTAATGATCAAGCATGATAATGATAGAGTCCCTTATTACGCATTGACCAATGAAAACAAAATCTTAGATAGTTTAATCCAACTAAATTTCATTAAACGAATTCCAAACAGTACATCTCAATTAGATGATATCGTATATCTCACCGAAACGGGAAACCAAGCACTTGAAACTTTGTCGCAGCACCATGAGTACATACG
>WAPZ01000044.1 GCA_015520535.1 Candidatus Heimdallarchaeota archaeon | reverse complement strand
GCTTTTGTTCTTCAAGTGTCAGCATTATTTGTGTGGCATTTCTAAAGCAAGCATTTAATACCTGCTTATTAAATATATGAATGGCATAATTCGGATTAAATTGAACAGTATTCCGTTTTTTAAGGACATTGAAATATTCATGGTCAAAGAAAATCAGTTGTTCTAACGTTTCTGGGGTGAGTGACGTAGCAGTTAAATTGAGGGTGTGTCCGTGTTGTTTAAGAAAGTGCTCTAATATTTTTTTACGTTTTTCTTCATTGGCGGCGTAGCCACTATAATAATTGTTGATAAAGGAAAAGAACATTTTTCTGATGTTGTATAAATCAATATTTCGTTTTTCACTGATTGGATTGGAAAAATCAAAATAAAGAGAGAGAAGGATTTCTGTGATTGCACGAAGAACGCGGGGATCATAAGATGGAAAAAGTTCCCACGAAAGCGCTTGCATGCTTTCTTCGAGCGTTTTTCCCGTGTTCTCTGTAAGTAACTGATAAATTGATTCTACAAGCCCACTATCTTTTTTTTCTTGTAAAAAAAAGGGAATTTTCTTTTTTGGGGAATGTGGATGGCTTAAAAAAACCAGTAAACTCAGATCCATTGAAAGCACTTTGAAAGATTTTTATTTTAGATCACGAAGCACTTCAATAACTTTAGGATGACTTAAAAGTACTTCATTTAGGTTGGAAATTAAAAAACATGTCAAATATTGGGCTACGACTTCTAATTCAGTTATTGAAGGCATTTTGTTCTCAAGTGTTATGTCGGTGGTTGCTTTTTTTTCTAATTGTGATAAAAAGGTTTCATTAGCTTTTTTTTCGATTTCTCGTGCGACATTCAAGCCTATTAGTGGTATTCTCCCTTCGATGTCTGGTGGTCCTAGTGAAAAGTGCCTTAAAGCTTCGTTACTCATTTGTTGGATTTCTTTAAGATTCAAACTTCCATTTATAAAGTCTGACATGGTTTGTAGATATTTTTCTACATGTTCAGCAATTAAGCGTGATACATTTTGATCTTCCGGCAAAAATGAGGTCAACTTTTCTGGTTGTGGTTTATCTTCGTTATAGAGATATTTAATTCGTTGTAATAGACGTGCAGCAGGTGCTTCCTTGAGCAATTTATAAATAATCTGATAAAGCGCATCCGAGGGTATTTTAAGTGTAATTTTCATGGTGGTTTCATCATCAGTTTCATATTTATGAAGTTGTTCTAGTGCTAATTCCCAAAATGTTGGGATGGAAAGATCAGCGATATTTACATAGCTGTCCAGAAGTTTGTTGGCATTAGAAATGAGGTTCCAGTAATCGCTAGCACGGCGTTTTTTTCTGAAGATGCCAATGGTTTTTGGTTCTTCTTCCTCCATTGGTGGAATTTCAGCTTTAATAGTTGTAATTTCAGCTTTGGCAGCGTTTTGCGGTAATTCAGCCTTTTCAACGTATGTAGAAAAAGTATCTAAGAGTTGTTTGAAATTTTGGTAGAGCTGGTTGATTGAGGTAAAATTTAAGTTGTGATATTGTTTTTGGTCTATAATCGCGATGACTTGGCTTTTAATGGAGTTAAGTAGTTCAAGAAAGGTTTTTTGGGAAATCATTCCCGATGTATAGGATAAAATTAAGGTGTTGAGGTGTGATTGGAAATAGGTGAGCAAAAAAAGTGCATTTGTAAACGATTCATCACTGTTTGGTCTTTTTTTCTCAAAAATACTGGGGGGTTCTGGAAGCCCTAAATTAGAAAAATCCTTTTTTGGCCCTAAATCATCGGACATGGATTTATACCTCGCTTCATTATAGTGGCGTTTTCTGCCCTAAGAAGTATTGTTCAATATCATGAACAGCTTTGACGACTTCTTCTCTAGTCACTCCTTTATTTCTTATGAACCAGTGTTTATCCAGTTCTGATGGTCCAGAATGAAGCTTTATCAATTCACGGGCTTCTTCTAATAAGTGTCTCATTTCAGGAATTTGTGGAACGCCAAAAAGTAGCATGATTGATGCACTACGATTTTCATCTTCGTATGCGACGTAACTGGGTGTAATCGACGCTCCACGTGCAATAAACGGTTTTAAGGCATTTTTTAGGAGGGGATCGTATTCTACGCGTGCAATTTTCTGACTTCCAGATAAGATAGCAAAGACCGATTTTGCTGACGGTTTCGAACCTAATTCCGTGAGTGTGCATTTTGCGGCTGTATAATCAATATTTAATGCGAGCTGCTTATCGAGATCACCGACTTCCGGAAAGATGGCAACATCTTCATAAAAAGCTGGCACTACCACGGGATCAAGTTTTCGGGCAAAATCACCAAGATCTGTTGTGGGGTGCACGCTTTTTCCCGATTCTGGAATGCCCGGTGATAACATCAGTTCGATGGAATGTAATGCGAGGGGATTGACTAATCGTGCAAAAAAGCCTTCATTTGCCGGACCAATATCCGGTGTTTTTTTTCCTTCAATCATTTGAGTGAGATCAGATTCATCAATTCCAAGTTCTTTGTTGATGATACTATGAGATCCGCCACGTTGCCAAGAAAGTATTCGATTGAGCATGGTACGATTACTAAAAAGCAGAATCAAATCGGGTCCCATATCTTCTTGTTGTTGGCGTAAAAGGGTGGATAACGCCCATATACTATTTAAGGCTTCATTAGATTGGTTTGCAAAAGGAAGGACTCCGATGACATAGATAAAGATTCTTCTTCGTTCTTCTTGTGCAAAACGTTCACGGAGGATTCGGATTAAGGCTGGTGTGCCGCCACATCCGGTACCACCGCCGAGTGCTGTTGTAATAATGAAGCCGTTGACGCCTTCGAAGCCTAAATCGCGTAAACGACTTAAAATCAAATCTTTAGATTCCATAACGGCATTGTACCCGTCAGCAAACTTACCCCCTACACCAACACCTTCTCCAATTTCTAATGTGTTACGGGATGGAATATTGTAAATTTGTTGGGCTTTTTGGATGTCCGTGCGGTCGGTATTTAATATAAGGTATTGTCGGAAGCGTGAAGTTAGAATTCCTTTTTGGACTTCTTGAAAATAACTCCCCACAAGATTGGATCCACATTCGCCAATTCCTATTGCAAATACTTCAGCACTTTCTTGTAAGGTAAAATATGATGGTTGTGAATCGGAACTAGTCGACATTTTTCACTTACCTCATTTCTATCTATCTAATCTTCATTCATTTGGGTCTTTGGTTTCAGTTTTTTTATTAAATTTCCATTTTTGTAATTTTTCTTACATATAATCGTAGGGCTAAAGTCAGGTATGTTCGGATTTGCGTGTTTGAATAGGTGTTTTCAATTTTCTTTCTGAGGTCATTGAAACGACTTTGATTTTCTTCAAACACATCTGAGGGTTCAAAATAATCAAAGAATATTCGTGTTGCTCGATGCCAGCGATTAAGTGTTTGAACCATGTCTTTCCATTTAAGTTTCAGATCTTCAATTACTGGTACCAGTTCTACGATTTCTTTTACCGATTCAGATTTTTGAAGTTGGAGACGTAAACTAACCAGTTGATCTAATGGAAAGATACGTTTTGAGGCTTCATGCATGAATTCTTTGAAGACAGCTTGAATGGAGCCATAATACTTGTATTGATTCCGTAATTGCTCTTGGTATTCTTTGTTTTTGTATTTTTCAACTTCTTTGACGTAATTTATGAGATTTTTTCGTATAGTGTAGAGTCGAGTCATATAAGAGGCTTGAAAAGAGAGGTTCCATTGTTTTTCGGTATATTCAAAATAATGAAGGACAAAGTTATAATCGTCTGGTAACTGTTCGGCAATGGACACGTGATAATAAGTTTCTAACGTTTTTACTAATGTCTGTATTTCCTCAATGTATTCTCGAGCCTTTTGTAGAATTTCTTCAATGGCTTTTCTGGAACTTTGTACTTGATCCATTTCCGTGAAAATGTCGGCGATTTCTTGAAGGCTTAGTTCGACGGTCTCATTAGACGTTGTGCCTTGCATGATTTTTTCAGAAAACGATTCAATTTCCTTTGATAACACCGGAAGTATGTTAATTCCACATTCCTTTAGATCAGCGACTGCTTTCAAGACTTCCTTTGATTTTTCTAAGGCTTTTTCCATAAGGCGAGATTTCAAGGTTTCGTACTCGTTTATAAGAATGTTTGTAGCGTGTAAAACTCGTTCTACGGTTCTATCTGTTATTTTTACGCTTTCAACAGTTTGTTCAATAGAATGAAGTCCACTTAGTTCTTTCGACAAGTGTTGTCGTATTCGTGGCATTGAAACCTTTAATTTTAGCAGTAAATCATTTTTGAAGGCGTCAAAAGCACTTAGCGCAATTTTCAGTAATTCTTTGCTGGCTTGGTTGTAATAATCGATTAATTCTAGAAGACCCAATTTTTTGCCACTTTCAGAAGTAAGATAATTTAACATTTCATCAATATGGGTAACCATTACTCTAAAATAGATTTGAATGCTTTCTGGGATGTTTTTAATGTCATTTTTGTAAATGGTGAGTGTTTTCGTAAATCGTTCTCGAAGTAAAGCTTTTTTACGTTCAATATGCGAATAAACTTGCCACCAAATGGTTAACACTTCACCATAGGTCATTCTGTCGGAAGGCACGTCTCCGGAATATGACAGTGTTGTCGAAGCTAACCCTTCAGCGCCAAACACACGAACTTTTGTGGTAGCTTCCTCGAGCATGGCAATTTTTTGAGTGACATCTTCTAAGATTTTCATTTTGGTGGTATACAATTGTGATAGAAAACGTTTATATGCTTCTACAACTGTGGCAAGGTCTCTAGTCATAATTGCTTCGTCAATGGTCTTATAAATTTTTTTCTGAAAATCACGCAAGTCAAACTCTGTTTTTACGGGAATATGTGGTGTATCAATTCTTTTGAGACTATCTAAAATGAATTCACCAAATTGGTATTGGATTTGCGGAATTTTTCCAACCGACTCTAATAACTCAGGTAATGGGCTGTCAGCATTAAATTGACGTTTTAAATCACTTTTGAAGCGTTCTAAATCTAAACCAACGGCTTCTCTTTTTAAATGTGGTGGCATCGTTTCTAATTCTGTGATATATTCGTTGATGTTTCTAATATCTTTAGTCACTTCTCGTACAATGGTTCGTGCAAGTTTTTCTTTATATAATCCTAACTGCTCCAAATAAGAAATTTTGACACCGATCGGAAGATCACGCAATTCTTGCTGTATTTTTTCAGTTAATTTCTTTCCTTCATCGACCATTTCGGCTGGTAAGTATTGAAGTGCTGTTTCATTGGAAAAAATTAGCGTTTTAAGTTGTTCAACCGTTTGGATGAGTATTTTATTAAGACCCGATTCTGCGGTCTTAAGCCAGGTTAATATATTTTCCAGATTTCTTAGAAGAACTGTAGGTTTTGTTTCTTCCAAATCCACGTCTGGAAATTCGCCCAGTTGCGTGAGTTGTATACGGTCTTTTAATGTTCTTAGCGTCAATATTTTAGCACGAATAGCATGTGCAAGTTCTGATTGTAGTTTTTTCATTTCAGAGCGTAGTGGTATCACTTCATTTAATGTTTTACATTGTGGTAATTTCTTTTTAATCCTATCTGTCCGTTCAAAAAAGTCGTTGGGTAAAATAACCCCATTTTGTAATGCAGTTTTTGCTAACTGCTCTAAATTGTCCACTTCAGTTGTTTTTGTTAGCGCAACAATTAAGTTATTTTGCCAATCTTTGAGTTCACGTAATTTGTCCACTAAACTGGTAAGATCTTTTTCATCGTGACTGGTTAATGCCGGTGGTTGGATGGCTTCATCAGTATCTACATCTAAAATAACTTCTTGCAACTCTGGGCGTTTAATCTCATTCAAATAATAATTTCGTCCAAGTTCGATTAAACTCCGTTTAATATCATTAATATCAGAAACGATTCCAAGTAATTGTCCTAAGTCAGTTTCTTTTTCCAATTTGTCTTGTGATTCGCGAAGCATAAGTTCAAATTCTGCTGGGAACTCAATTTCGAGGGTGTTATATACTTGCAATGCTAAAAATAAACTGTCTAAGCGAATTGAGCGTTTAATAGCGAAAACTAATTGTTTTTTCCAGTTTAGAAGATTCTCGTAATGAGTAATCATTTCCTGGATTGAAGATTGTGGGAGGTCAATATTTGGCATCGTTGGGAGTTCTTCTTGTAAGTTGGGAATCATTGTTAACAGCCGACCAAAGGTGTTCTCTAACTGCGTGGTTTCTGAGACAATCTGGGAGCGAATATAAATCGCAATTTGGTCACTCAAAATTTTCATTTGCTTTTCCAAATCAATAAGGTTGTCAACTGCTTCTTCACTTTCAACAGATTTTTTTAATTGTTTTAATTGATCTTTAAATTCATTTAATCGATTTGGATCGCCAATCCCTAGATTTATGGC
>WAPZ01000043.1 GCA_015520535.1 Candidatus Heimdallarchaeota archaeon | reverse complement strand
ACTCCATTGTATCATTTATTTGCTTATGTTGGCTTAATTGTAGTTTTTATATTCAACTTCAGTATATTGTTTCACAGTTCTCACGTTTTTGACAAAAAACAAGAAATAAAATATGCTTTGACGCACATAGCACCTTATAACGATGGCTATGATTTGATTAGTTTTTTCATATTGGCAATCGGGCTTTTTTCTGCAAAGTATGCTATGCCACGGCGATATTATGCAGCAAAAAAAGGTGTTTTCACAAAAAAAGTTGAATTATTAAGAAAGGCGGCAAAACACTTAATTTTTTGGGTGATTTTAACCTTTATCTGGCGATTTGCCATAATTTATTTGAATTTAGCAGTAAATGATTCTGTTTATCTATTGTTGCTTTTTATTGCAGGTTTTGGGATGATACTTGCTGGAATAGCCATGTATATGGCAATGAACTATATCCGAGTTTTTTCGGGGGATAAATCAAAGTTTTTTAGTTTTTTCGGAGCTTATGGAATGCTAAACCTTGTTGGTATGCTTCTTTTTTCCGTTTTTCCCTTTTATTCGCTTATTACCAAATTTATTGATGCTTCTATTGCGAGTGTAAACGAGAATCTGCTAACTTTTATTTTTTGGGTGGGTCTCTTCATGAAAGGGATGGCACTGGTCACTGCTTTTGTTTGGCCATTACTTTTATTTATTTCACTCTTTAAGACATTCATCCCAATTCATAATTATAGTAATGAAAAATTACCGCTGATTTTAGTTGTCTTAGTTATGATTATAGGAGTTTTTTGGACTGGTGTAGGTTTAGGTTTAGAACACATCGTATATTTTTTGGTTCTTTTTTGGCCATTATTAGTTTATGGTGGCTTTAATCTTATACTTTCCGACATAGAAGCGGATGTTTATAATGAATTTGCCAATGAAGACATACAAAAAGTAACTGCTGTGAAATCGTCCCGAGATAATGTCGTGCACCATAGAAATAAGTTAGACATGTCAATTGTTTATTCAAAACTAAAAGCGATTGCCTATCGATTTAAGGACATTACACGGACGGATGATGACGAAATACGCATTATTTTTTCGCTCAATGTCATTAAATATGCATTACTAAGTTATAATGCTTCAACCGGTTTATTTAGCGTTTCATTGTCCAATGACCAAATAGCGGTGGATAAATCGATTTCCGTAAGGATTCAAAAACCTACAGATACACGTTTTAGTTGGAATCATCCGTTTCAAGGAATTATTCTTGAGATTAGTCCCGAAGATTTACAACATGATGTCATGCTAAGAACTGATTTTGCACAACTCTTGCATCGTTTCCACGGAACGTTAAAAATTGGACTCTCTGTGAAAAATTCCTTTTTACATGGGAAACTCATCGTTGAAGCATACGAACAAAATCTTTCACTAATTGTATCCTTAATAGAGTCATTAGACAGAATTATCTATGGCATCTAAATGCTTATTCGATGTAGATTTAAACTTTCAAAGAAAAAAAAGTATTAAAGAGATTTTCTAGATACTGAATTCGAATCAGCCTCGATGGGCAAAAGGTAACGATTGAATCCGTGTTTTGAAGGTTCTATGAGAGAGGGAAGTGAATGATTCGCTTATTCTTGCCGATCTCGTTTATTTTATGTTGATTACTATTACTTTTAGGCATAATGATTTAGTCGTAGGAAAAAGGCATCGGCATTAGATCCATATTTGTAGAGTGGATAGGAGCCAATATATAAAGGATTGCTGGTATATGTTCCTGCTACAATAACAATACCATTTGTGGTGGCTAATGCGGTTCCTTCGTCAGTTCCCGAGCCGCCTGCTGTTCCTAAAGCATAGACATTTCCATAGCGGTCAAGTTCTACTAGAAACGCATCGTGTCCTCCTTTCGAATACACGGTATAGCTGCCCACTTGTAAGGAACTGCTACCGAAGAATCCGGTGATGTAGATTCGTCCCGTATTGGGAACAACCTTAATATCTAATCCTCGTTCTTGACCGGGTCCACCAATTTTGATACCGCCGCCAATGTTGCCGTTAGAGGTCAAGAGAACGCCATAGGCATCGCGGTCACCGCTTCCACAGAGATACCCGACACCTGGCAGATACATCCAATTTTCAAAAAATCCCGTTACATAGATGTCATTGGCAAAGCTGCCAACGCCTGTTGCGATTGCTGTGCCTCTATCATCGCCGGGTCCACCAAAGGCTTTGACCCATGCCACATTGAAGGATGGCGTGAGTTTAACGACAAATACGTCACTTCCGCTGCTGACTTTTTGAATGGTAGCAAGAATGTTGTATTTGTTATAAATATAGAGAGTAGAGCTGCGGAAATAGCCGGTGACGTAAATATTTCCCCATGCGTCAGTAGTGATAGCGGCTTTTCCGTCGTCATCGGTTCCACCGATGCCTATTGCAGCAATTGGACTGCCCCATGCCGAATATTTAGCTACAAACACATCAAAATTCCCTTTGTTGTACAGATACGTATTACCATCCATTTTGAGGCGAGAACCTTTGTAATGACCAGCAGCATAGACATAATTGTTGTCTGGTGAAGAAGCAACACCCAAAATTTTTGTTTCGTCACCACTTTTAAGTTCTTTTATCCATTGGATGCGAAGATCACTCCACAGTTTTAAGAGAATTCCTTCGGCTTCAAAACGTTTTACATGTATGGTTTCTTGGCCGATTTTATTTCCATAGGCATCATAGACTTTGAATCGGAGTTTTTCATTCCATGAAATGCAGCGTGCGTGGGCACCAACATAGACATTTCCGTTGGTATCTGTGGTTACAGATTCTGCGTTTGCAACGTCGCCTTGAATGGCATTAACACATTCACATTCTATTTTCCCATAATAGACACCATTTAAATCATGTTTGGAGACGCGCATTAGTTGCTTAGCATTATCCACAATACGATCCTTGAACAGTGCACCGGCAACATAGACAGAGGAGCCATGTATTTCAGCACTTTGTGGTACATCATTTTTACTTGTAGACCACAGCGTTTTTGGCCATACAAGGGATCCACCGGCTATAGTTTCTTTTGTGGGACTTACTATTGTTGTACCGATGACAAAAAATACTGAAGTTACGATTAATAAGAACACAGCCGTGCTAAACTTCTTATTTGGCGTTTTTCCTTTCTTTTTATTGCTTTTCTTTTTCAAACACCTTCAGAAAAATAGTAATTTGTTTTTGTATCTTAAATATTTTTATAACCGAGTGTACATT
>WAPZ01000042.1 GCA_015520535.1 Candidatus Heimdallarchaeota archaeon | reverse complement strand
CCTTTTCCACCAAGAAGTAATGAATAAACCTTTTCGGGAATTTTTTCCTCTTTAATCTTTCTATTTGTTAAATCAACACTTAAATATTTACCAAACATTCCATTCGCCATTTATTTCACCTTTTGCCTTTAGGCATTTTTCAGTTTTGTCTTTAATAGCTTGATTCACTGAGAAATTGAAATAATACAAAGCGGATATGAAATATTAAGTGCATTCATTTTTCTTTGGGAGTTATCTTTCTGCGTTCCTTAAAATTACTTTTCAAATAAAAAAATATGAGTTCACGAAGTTCACTCTTTGTTTCTTTCGCAATTGGATTACATTTTGCTTGAAACAAAATCCAGATAGGCTTTTTCCAATGAAATAATGGTAAACTCTCGTAGTGCCCCATTCCTTTTGCAAGAATTAAATCTGCACTATCAAACGCATTCCAAAACTCTTTTGAAATAAATCCTGGAAACAAGCCTACAGTTGGTATTCCAGTGTGAATTATTGATATATTGGGATCTACATCACCAAAAAGTGTGATATAGGAGCGATTTACATCTTCAGTAGTAGCATCATTAAGAATCGGCTTTTTCTTAGCTGCAGTCGTGACTTTTTTCCCCAGTTCCACCAATTTTTTGATTAATAAGCAGTCAAACGTTAATTCACCGACATTGTCAACCAAATAGAGAATGTGATTTGCTTCCATTATATCATTGGTTAATTGATCCAAAAATGGTCTATATTGCGGTGAAACATTTTGTTCAGCATTTTTAACAAGACTATTGACGAAAGATTCGGTTGCAATGGCGACTTCACCTTCGTAATTGAATTCAATCCCATTTGCAGCAGTTGCCGCAAGCAAAAGAGTTTTGATTTGACGTTCTACCTCCTGTATTTCTTTGGATTGTTCCCAAAGGATTTTCGCCACATTGATGCTAGCGTAAAATGCGTTAATTTTGACATTTAAAAGTAAATCGCCGCCGAACAAATGATTTAGAATATAAGAGCGGAGCGTTGTTATGTATGCGGGATTAAGGGAATGTTTGGGATAGGTTTTCATTCTGGTATCGTTTAAACATGTTTCCAGTAAATTTTGAAGGAGTTCTTCTGCAATCTTTCTTTTTTCGTCTTTTTCAGATCTATTGAATTCTTTATTTTCAATTTCACTTAAAAAAACAGATAACCCTTTGTCATAAATGCAGTTAACACATTCTTCTACGACTTTCATTATCTTCACAACAAGCCGATCGAAATATTAATTAATGGTTAGATCAGATGGATTATCGAGAGGATTAATGAGGCATCATTTTTAATAATAATCATTTAAATGGAGCTCATGTCAAGATTTATATTACCATCTTTTTTACAGCAAAATTTTTGAATATATAATGGTTTTCATGGTTCTATCTTGAATCACACCGAGGTGATCAATATGGGAAAAATTAAAGTTGCGATTGCGGGGCTAGGAAATTGTGCGTCAGCCTTAATTCAAGGAAGATATTATTACGAAGATGCAGATCCAAATGAAATCGTGCCTGGCTTAATGCATGTCAAGTTTGGTCCTTATCATATAAGCGATCTTGAATTTGTGGGTGCATTTGAAGTCAATAAACTTAAAATAGGAAAAAAAATAAGTGATGCCATTTGGCAACCACCAAATGTGGTGAAAAAATTTGCGGATGTGCCGCCAATTGATGCGTATGTCTATCCAGGGCCAATATCCGATGGTGTTGCACCACATATGCGCAAATCATTTCGCTGTTACGATCCAGAAGAGATAAAACCCGTTGATGTAGCTGACACGCTAAAAGAAATTGGTGCTGACGTTTTAGTGAATTTTCTTCCAGTGGGAAGCGAAGAAGGTTCAAGAATTTACGCGCAAGGAGCGTTAGATGCGTCAGTTGCCTTTGCAAATGGTATACCAACATTCATTGTTTCAGATCCTGAAGGAGTATGGCCAAAGAAATTCGAAGAAAAAGGCATACCCATAGCGGGTGATGACATTAAAAGTCAGTTAGGGGCTACTATTCTCCACCGAACTCTTGTAAAATTAGCTTTAGATCGTGGAATAGAACTCGACGAAACATACCAATTAAATATTGGAGGAAACACAGATTTCGAAAACATGAAATATGAGGAACGTTTAAAAACCAAAAGAGTAAGTAAAACGCAAGCAGTAACAAGTCTACTTCCCTACGATATTCCAACCCGAATTGGACCCTCTGATTATGTTCCTTTCCTCAGAGACAAAAAAATCTGCTATCTATGGTTAAAAGGACGTAAGTTTGGTGATCAACCCGTAACTATTGAAGCAAAGCTTTCTGTTGAAGACTCTCCTAATTCTGCAGGTGTAATGATTGATGTTATACGCGCCCTAAAAATTGCACTTGATCGGAAGATTGCGGGCCCCTTAATTTCGATGTCAGCATACGCCTTTAAACATCCGCCAAAGCAATTTCCGGACTTTGAAGCTAGGCAAATGGTAGAAGAATTCATTCAAGGAAAACGTGAACGTTAAACAAAGAATTAATGCTCAGATAATAGCGATTTCTCAACCCATTTTTTGCTTTTTTATTTTCTAGATGTTTTTTTGCTTTATTTAAGCGAATTTCAAACGAAAATTTTTGCTTAAGGGCGCAGAAGGAATGAGGGGCGATGAATTTTATAGGGAGCTTTTTCACATTTCCACTAGCGTACAACTTAAAGAAGGCGTCCACGGGATAATTAGGGTATTGACCTATTTATTTCGATATCAAAGTGTTAAAATAAAAAATAAACGATTAGCAAGGTTATGTAACATTAGTGTTCCAGTTTTGTCAGCTCTTCGCAGCGAACTGGAAAAAAAGAATTTTTTGGTAAACAAAGAAAAAAATCAATTATCTGAAAACGCAGTACGTGCATTGAAAAGTTTTTTAGGCTTGCGCTTTGAGCATCCAATTTATGATAGCACGGAAATTCCTACAAAACTCGAGGACTTCCATAAAAAAATACAACACTACTATCCCCAAATAAAAAATCATTTAACTAAAAGGCCACATGTCAAGTACCGCCTTGACCAGGCACACGGAACACCATTCACTCTTTTTAGAAAAATAATGGTGTTGATTAATTTTGGCGCAATCGAAGGAAAAGATGTTCTTTTACTTGGAGACGATGATGCTATAAGCGTTATTCTTTTTTCTCTTAATGTAGCGAATAAAGTTATTGTTGTTGACATTGATGCCGATGTTCTAAGTTTTATTGAAAAAAAATACGAGGAACTTAACCCAACGATAGAAATGAAACTTATACAACTCGACATCCGTGAAAACTACCGCCTTCATAATATAGCAGACACCGTCCTTTTAGACCCACCCTATACCATAAGTGGCGGTCTTCTTTTTACCAGCAGAGCAATAACATCTTTAAAAAAGAAGCCCCAAACCATTCGAAAAAATAACACATTTGACGAATTTACCTTTTTTTTACCACGATTCATAGGACTTTCATTCCATCCACCATATTTAGACGCCGAACACAGATTACAAGAATTTATTATCAAAGCAAATGGGAACTTTACGTTAATTTATCCCCACTTTAATAAATATACTGGCGGGAGCATTATTGGTAACAGTTCGAACTTTTATTTAGCTCAATTCAGCGGCACTATTTATGAACAACCTCTACAACTACCAGAAAATGACATTTATACCTATCGTGAAAAGCCTATAGAGAAAAACCGCCAAATGGAAAACAACAAAAAGGAAATAAAATAAAAGTAAGAGTAGATAAAAATGACAGTCCCACTGCATAAAAACATTAAATTCTCCAAGGGTGCGATTGGCTTCCATATTATCGCAGAGCTATCTTTTTTCAAGGAAACTAACGCTTGTAACAAAGAAAATCTGTTAAATTTTCTTCAAACGCGTATTAATGATTTACACCTCAATCTGAAAAAACTCATTACCCACAACTATTTTCCACATGGATTTTCCATCATCGCTATTGTAGGCGAATCTCATATTGCCCTTCACTCATGGCCGGAATATCACTATATCAGTGTGGACATTTTTTTATGTACAACGAAAGAAATCGTCACAACTCTATACAATGACATAAAGAATTTTTTAGCGCCTAAACACAGCTATGCCCTTTTATTAGAACGAAACATTGACTCCATCCGTACCGAACTACTGTGACCATGCATCTTAATCCACATATATTTAAAGAAATATGGCTTTATAAT
>WAPZ01000041.1 GCA_015520535.1 Candidatus Heimdallarchaeota archaeon | reverse complement strand
TACCTTTAGAAGTGAACGGGCCCGATACACTTCAACAACCATCGGTGCAAAGGTCACCTTCGGTCGTTCCTCGCTGATGCAATATTATGAAGAAAAATGTGTATTATTAAACCTGAAAATTAAATTGTCCGATTAATAGGGGGCTGGACCAATACTAACTTTTGATTTTAGCACTAAAACCGCTATTATTTTTATACAGTGTTACCCACCGTTTAGTCCTTTTCAGCGTTGGCAAAGGCATACTTATTGACAAGTTTTGGCTTGTGCTGTTGGCTTTTGAGCGACTTGGCAATGTGTATGGATTTATGGGGTTGTGTCTATTTCAGTTGTACAAGAATTGTCCTCACAACTTTTACAGGATTTGTTTTTTGTCATTTTTTTGTAGGCATAAATAACGCTAAGAAGAGTAATAATTAAAATAAGTGGTTTGGCAAATTTCAAATACGAACTGCCAAACATACTTATATATACAATTGCCATAGGTGAGCCACAGCAACCTATCATAAAACAACCAAATGCAGCTAAAAGTGCAGAAAATGTAATGCCACCAAAAATTCCTACCGCTCCCTTTTTTCTATCAATTTTTAGTCTGGACAATGCAAATAAAGTAAATGCGATAGCTATGGCGTAAGACAATCCAAAAAAGTATTCGCCATCTTGAAAATATATTTCATAGCCACTTACATTGTTTTCTGATACCGCTTTAACATCTGCCCATTGTGTTTTAGGGTTTAGGTCTTTGCTAATCCAAATGAATTGAATAAATAAAGTTAACAAGAACCCTATTATTATTGTTATTTTTTGTTTTTTACTCATCTGTTAATTCTCCTAATGCTTTGTCTTGTCTGTATGGAATATTATATTTTATAAAATATTCGGCTTTGGTTAATTCTTTACCGAGATAGGCACAATGGTCAAGCCTTGAAATAAACTCTTTTTCAATAATGGTGTAATAGATACTTGAAGCATCATCACCAACAATCGTCTGCAATAATTCTCCCGTGTTCGCATAATATTCAACAAATATTTTATGTGCTGATTTATCCGGGATTATCACAAAATATCCTTTTTTGTCTAAACGTAATTTTTGAGGGTTTTGTGCAATAATCTCGCTCTTTAAAAATCCATTGATTACTTGTTTATCAAACGCTTTTTTCTTTTTAGAAAGAACAATCGTTACATTTTGACTTATATCATCTATTGAATTTTTTCCAATAAGGTCAATAATCTCAATTTGAGATTGGAAACGTTCAACTTGTTCTTTGTTTAAATTTTTTAAAACTGGGCGTTTGCCTTTTGCTCCAATGATTCTGTTTTTTTCGTTTATGCCATTTGTATGCAAAGAAAGTAATGCTTGTCCTGAGAAGTGTCCCCCCATCATATTCTGTCCGCTTTCATTACCACAAATGATTAAAGTCCTGATATTTGGATTTGAGATAATATTTTTCACTACTTTTTCTATCCCAATATTTTCTGTTTCACAATAGCCAACTATTGCGATTTTGTCTTTTAATGTACTTATAAGTTCTTTAGGTAGTTCTGTATTTGATAATGTATTAATAGCAACTGATGCTTTTTCGTTTCCCACAAAATAATTGCCTCTTTCAACAGGCCATTTGTTTTTAGGTTTTGAAGTGTCGCACGAGCAAGATTGTGATGAGCAAGAATCCTCTTTTTCAGCATCATCATTGTCGTCCATTTCAAATAAAAGGTTAGATATGTCAGCAGGATAGCAAGGATTACAGCCGATGCACTCATATTTTTTCTGATTGGCAATTTTTGTCTCAAGTTTAAAAGCTTCTTCAGCAAGTTCCTTTTCATTATTAGATTCTGCCAATTCAGCAAATTCTTTTAATGTGTTTTTGTTGCAACCACAAAATGAACACTTCTTTATTTCCGAAATATGTTTCAGGTCCTCAAAAATTTCTTTTAAAGACAACTGTTCATTATTTGGCTGGTATATCTTTAATATTTCTGACGGTTTTTGCTTCATATATAAATCCTTCTTCTGTTTTTGTTATTTGCCCAAACACTTCAACTTTATCGCCTACTTGTGGAAGCCCGCTTTCAAATCGTATTGGTAATTGTTCGTTTGCATTACATTTGTCAATCCCACATTTATCAAATTCTTTTTCTCCAATTATGCTAAATTGTTGCTTGTCAGAATTTGATTGGCTTACTACTCCTTCAATTTTTATTTCCTGACTTAGAAATTCAGTTGGATTATCCAAAACATCTTCTACAGATGCTATATCTGAATTACTGTTCTTGCATCCTTGAATGGTAAATGCTATAAGTAAAACTATTACTAATCTTTTCATATTTAAATTATGTGTTTAATGGTTTTAAATGTTCTTTTTGAATCCCTAAAAGGCACTTGCCTTTAACTCTGATGTCAAATCTTTTTTGCAACTCAATAAGGTCAGTTTTTAGTTTAGGTTCAGAAATTTCTTTTATTGCCTCAAACAACAGAGTCAGAAATTTTTCTTTAACTGGAATTAAGCCAAAATACACCCAACGACCTTCTTTTCTTTCGCTAACAAGACCTGAATTTTTCAATATTTTTAAATGCTTTGAAATATTATATGTTGGTGTTTCCATAATGTCTGTAAATTCACAAACACAAAGTTCAGCTTCAGAAACTATCAATAAATTCAGCATTCTTAGTCTCGTTTCATCGCTTAATGCTTTAAAAAAATCTGTGTAAGTATTCATTTGGTTTTATATTTAATTGCATAGTTGCACTATAACGCAACAAAGATAATAAAAATTGTTCAACTACTCATTTTTTTCTTTTGGTTGAGGGAAATTTTACTCTTTTATTTTTTTTAGCGTTGGGTTTGTGTGATGGCAAAAAATAAATGTGTAAAATGTGCGGTGGGATTTTTTTACAATGGTGGGTAACGG
>WAPZ01000040.1 GCA_015520535.1 Candidatus Heimdallarchaeota archaeon | reverse complement strand
CCATTATGAAGTATGGTATTTTTCAAAAAACGATAAGATGTTACCGCTGGAAAACTTTTTAGGGGCGTCAGCGAAAAATTCACCCTCCATTCCGTTAATTGTCAGCAATACGTTACCTACCTTACAAATGATCGAAGAATATCAGATTTCTCATGTTATTCTTTATCACGTTCCTCCTTTTTATGAACGTATTCTTTTAGAATGGAAGCCATTTTCCTCAAAATTTAAGCATTTTCAAGTATATCATCTATTAATCAAAAATTCCTTTGAAGATGCAACATATCAAAAATTTTATACGCAAACAAAAAACTTGCTCGACTTAATTGAGGAACTAAATTATCATCTGTCTCGTAGTGACGCTGTTGAACAAAGTCCCCCTTATAAACCGACACCAACAAAGAAAGGGATAAAAAAGACTACAGAAAAAATTACCACAAATACTACCACAGTGATGCCATCTGAAACCACACAAAAAGTCCTAGAACTTACTGATACACTCTATAACACACCACTCCCCAATTTGCTTCAAGATAAATATCATCTTGCCACAAAAATTTTCTCTTCACATCAACAAAAAGAAAGCCTTCCTAATTTAGTTCCTAAGTCTAATATCCCATGTAGTTTTATTATTGTTGATGACACCTTCTTTTATTTCTGGAATAAGTATCATTTGACCCCTGAATCGCTGTTTTCATGGTTTGTTCAATCTTATAAAATTTATGCTCCTTTTATCGTGATATATCTTTCTACGGATTCCTTTTGGAAATCACTTTCAACAACCTTTCTCCGTGAGTTTCAAAGGGTTTTACACCCGTTTATGGATAGTGTTTATATGTGTAAAGATTACGACGATATTGCCGCAATTATGCATCAAATCACAACGAAAAATGTGCAAATAAAAGATAATTTCAATGATTCACCGTCATTTAAATCAGAACATAGGAGATCATTGTCTCAACAGTTTTTAACTTCTATATTACAGCTTTCTAAAAAAGACGCCGAAACTTTATGCCAAACACTGCCATTAAACGTCCTCTTCAACTTACCGATTCGTTGGTTAGAAAAATTGCCACACGTTGGAGAAAAAAGAGCTCAAAAATTATATTATTTTAGTCATTTTGTTCAATAAAGACGCTATATGCGCCTATTTATTTCTAAAGCATTCATTCGTTTCTGTTATTCTTGTTTTTTATTATTGCCCTTTTAATGGTTTGATCATACGATAAAATTCGAGTGTTCTCCCTTTATAATGCCATGTGGGTGTTTTCCACTCAATTTTATATCCCATTCGTATATACACATTTTTTGCATGGGCATTTTCTGTTTCTACTTCTAAAGCCATCATTTGTGCATTTCTCTTTTTTCCAATTTTTTCTGCATGTTTTAAGAGCATTTTACCGAATCCAAGCCAACGATATTTTTTGTAAACGGCAACGTTGCTAATAAACATCTCCCCGGGCTTGACAATACCAAGGACATCTCGTGTCATCAAAAAAAATTTCGTATTTTTAATCATGGTAAAAGGGATTGTGGAAAACAAGATTTTTCCGGTGTTACTTTCTTCTTTTTCTTTTGTTTTCCAATCATATGCCAGAAGCATCCCAACAACATCGTCAGTTTCTGTCACTACAAACCATGTATGGTCTTTACTAAAAAGATGTTGTGACTTTTTGTAAATGTTCTCCAAGACAGAAAGTGGTCGTTTTCCGAAAAAAAAGGGAAACATGACGGGGGAAGAAATCACCATGAGGCGAGCAAAGTCTTTAGCATAATTTAGCTGACCTTTGACGATTCTTCCTTGCGACCGATCAATTTTTTCTTGCGCTTGCATTTTACATCACTTTCAACCGTTTGTAAAAGCCTTTATTCTTCTTTGTATAATTCTTGAATACTGCTGCTCTCACTAAGTATGAAAATACCACTCAACATTATGAAAATTCCGATAATAGCAATAACGATTGGAATGAGATCCATGAAAACCCATTCCTTCAGCAAAAGGATTGATGCGGTGACCGGAACCAGCAAGGCAAGAACGTTGTAACTCAGAGTCACTTCAGTTGCATTCCCTTTTTTAAAGCCATCTTGCATTATAATAATCGATGCAACCTGAAGGACAATGATCATTATACCTAGGAGCCATGAAAGTGGATTTTTGATGGTGGTAAACAGGTCATTGAGGGTATTTACAGCTAAAGGGCGGGTTAATACTTGCGCATATCCCGCACATACACCCGATAGCACGCCAAAGAACAATCCAAGCCTATATTTCCGTTTAAAGAAGAAACCAAACATAAAAACTAAAAAACTAAATAAGACAGCGTGATAAACAAAAGATTCCAATTGAAAAATTCGTGTTGAAAACGTGTCTATGGTTATATTCAGCATAGTGACAGAAAATAATGAGACCACTAAAATTATTACGCCTACAATGGAAAACGTTAAACCTAAAAGATCTTTTGATGTCACTTTTTCATTTAAGAGGAACCAAGCAAAGATGGGGATAAGTGCAATTCCAACGGCAAGAAAGGCTTGAACAATAAGGACAGAAATCTCAGAAAGCGCCAAAAAATTAAAGATACCCCCAGAAACCGTGATGACCAACCCAATTACCCATATAGGAT
>WAPZ01000039.1 GCA_015520535.1 Candidatus Heimdallarchaeota archaeon | reverse complement strand
GTAATGAATTCCTGGTTAAAAGCACCTAAAGAGTTTAAGCCGGAATGGGATGTGAAAAAAGAATGGCGGAGGGCTCCCTCCAAAAATCAAAATCGCCCGGAAGAATTTTACGGCTTTGAGAAATGGAAAGAGGTTGCGGATATGTTTCTGAGGTTTCGGGAAGAATACCCGGAGCAATTTTATTTGGTTTTATATCGGGATTTAATTAAAAACACATTGGAAGAAGTTCGCAAAATATTTCACTTCATGAATTTGCCGGTGGAAAAACAAACGGAAACATTTGTTGCACAAAGTCGCTCCAGAACGCACGCGGATACCTATGCGGTTTTCCGGAATAAGACCAAAGATGTGGATTGGAAAGCGGAATTACCCGCTTTTATCCGGGAAGCGATAGTTAACGATTTGAAGGGCACAAAATTAGAGTTTTTACTGCATGATTAAAGCATCCATTATTGTACCGACATATAACCATGCACCGTTTATTCGCCAATGCCTGGATTCGCTGGTAATGCAGGAAACAAATTTCCCCTACGAAATACTGGTGGGGGAAGACGAATCGTCCGATGGAACGCGGGAGATTTGCATTGAATATGCCCAAAAATACCCGGAAAAAATTCGCCTTTTTTTAAACAAACGCGCGGATGTGGTATATATTCATGGGTATCCAACCGGTCGGCATAATTTTCTCCATTTGTTGAAACAGGCGCGAGGGGAATACCTGGCTTTTTGTGACGGCGACGATTATTGGAATTCCACTCAAAAATTACAAAAACAAGTTGAATTTCTTGAAAGCAACCCGGATTACGGTATTGTGCACACCGGGGCTGTTCTGTTATATGAGAAAACCAAAAAAACGGTCGCTAATTTACATGCTCATTTAGGTTTAACCATTCCCGAAGGGAAAGTTTACGAAAAATTATTGCAACGTTCTTTCATTGTAACGGCTACAATGATGGTACGAAAAAAGTTTGTTGACCAACTGTTGGAATGGAAAATATTTGATCCCTATAGATATATGATGTTGGATTATCCAATAAAACTGTATGCAGCCTATTATAGTAAAGTAAAGTTTTTTCCGGAAGAAATGGCAACTCACCGAATCTTGTCGGAATCGGCCTCAAATTCAAAAAACGTCTTGAAAATGTTGCACTTTTATCAATCCCAGTATGAATTGGTGAATTTTTTTTGTGAAGCTTTCGGATGCTCACCTCAAACCCGACAAAATATTAACCGACGCTATTATCGGATGTTTATAAAACGGTTGGCTGTTCTGGGAAAGACCAGGGAGGCACGGGAATATTTCAGCAAATTAAAGGAGTTGGAAGGTGGTTTTTTCCGGTTGAATCGGAATGATATTGCCTACTTTTTATTTATTATGCCAGTATTTAATACTGTTTTTCGAAACGTGTATTTACCAATACTAAAATCAAGGTCAAAGACATTTTAATGCGGAATAAGATTCTTTTAACAGCTAAACATTCCTTTATTTATGCTCTCCCAAATTTCGTAAATAAATTTGTGGGATTTTTACTTCTCCCTTTAATTACAACATATTTGACCCCCAAGGAGTATGGGATATGGATCGTTTTTGAAGTTACCATTAATATTCTAAGTCAGATTTTAACCCTTGGACAACCTGCTGCATATTTGCGGTACTATTATTCAACGCAACATTCACCAACAATTAAACAGTATTTTACTTCACAATTGCTGTTTATTGGAGGACTTGTTTTTTTACTTTTTTTTGCGGTTACCAGCAGTTTGCCCTATTGGGTTCAAATATTTAGTAACCCTGCTTTATTCAAAAATTTAATTTTTTTATCATTAATCATAATAAGCCTTAGAATATTGAATTCTTTCTTATTAAGTGACCTTCGCGCTCGACAAAAACCTTTGGGATATTCGTTAATCGTAATTTTGCAAGCACTGGTATTACTGGGTTCTACCTGGACCTTTTTAAAAGTAATGCACTTACAAATTGTTTCAATATTTTACGGGCATTTCGTATCCAATATAATCACATTTATTCTTTTGGCACTTCTAATTATCCCCAAACGAATCTCCTTTTCCGTGAATTTAACATACCTCAAAAAAGCCGTAGAATACGGCTGGCCATTAGTGTTTGGATCAATTGGATGGATGTTGCTCAATATGGGGGACCGATATGTGTTAAAATATTTAACAAATTATGCCCAAACGGGTTTAT
>WAPZ01000038.1 GCA_015520535.1 Candidatus Heimdallarchaeota archaeon | reverse complement strand
GTGGCAATTCCTTCGGCGGTATTAGGGACCTGGCCGGCGGCCAGCGGCGTGGCGGTGTTGCGTGGGCGAATATAATAGTGCAGAAAATCTTTATCAACATCCAATCCACAGACGACAAGTGGAGGCGTCAGTGTGGTTCACCTCCGTAGTTTTTTTAGTGGGGTGAACAACGTGTGGCGGGGGCTTCGGCAGCGACCCATGGGCTGTACGGTCGGTACGGTAGCGTGGTGGTACCGACCGCCAGCAACGTTGCCATTTTTATCCACGGGCTGTACTGTATGCCCAGCACTTTGGGGCGGGGTCTCGCTGCCGAACGCCAGTTTTTCACTTCGTGCTCTGAGGCACACAAAGAAATCGGCTTGTTCCCCTGCCACGCCGTATTCACCCCACATCCCCCTTCCTTTCGCTCCATTAAAAACTTACGTTCGGCCTCCTGTCGGAAACCTAAAAAAAATAAAAAAAGCCTCATTTTAGAGTGGCTTTAAAAAAGACACTAGCGGAGTTTTTCCTTTTTCTCCCTTTACATGTAGGTAATGGACTAAAAAGATTAATTTTTTTCCAAACAAAGTTTTGATCATCTAAAATCTGCTTTCCCGTTGATGAAAAGGGAAGATTTTTAAGGGTTAGTTAAAGGGAGCAAAATGGGTGAAAGACCATGAGGGATAGTGTTCTCAGAAAACAAAAATAAAAAATTTGCAACGAAAAGAAAAAACACAACTTTTGTCTCCCCAGCATTTGGGGAAAATTTCAGTGGGCGAGGGAAAAAGGAAATAGCTGCTTTTTTGGAGGAAATTCGACGAATCGAGGCTAAGTGGCAGCAAGTATGGCAGACATCACAATGCTTTCAGCCGACAATCGAGACCAATAAACCCAAATTTTTTGTCACTGTCGCCTATCCATATACGTCTGGACCATTACACGTAGGACACGCACGTACTTACATTACTGGAGATATTTTCGCGCGTTTTTATCGGCTACAGGGATATAATGTATTATTTCCAATGGCATTTCATATCTCCGGGACGCCAATCGAAGCCATTGCTTACAAAATCGCCAAAAAAGACCCCCAAACCATGGCTCTATACCGAGAATATATCAAATTATACATTAATGATGCACAACAAATCGAAAACATTCTAAAAAGCTTTGAAGAGCCAAAAAACGTGGCTAATTTTTTTGCAACACACATTTTGAAGGATTTTTTGAGCATGGGACTGTCAGTTGATACCACACGTCAATTCACTACTGGAGATCCATATTACAATAAATTCGTGGAATGGCAATTCAAAAAAATGTATGATCAGGGATATATTGTTAAAGGGACGCATCCAGTGCTATGGTGCGATCAACATAATAATGCAGTGGGTGAAGATGACATAGCCAGTGGAGATACCAAAAAGGTCGAAGTGCAATCTCTAATGTGGTATAAAATCCCAATTGATACGAGTAAGCATGTATTTGCTATTGTTACGCCATTATCAGACAATAACAATGTTAGTGATCCTATAGAATTGCTGGTAGATTTACAAAGTAGCTTTGTAGTGCTACGTGTTGGCGAAGAACGGTGGATTATCAGTAAGACGGCTTATGATTTCATTAAGTTCCAATATCATGACATAAAAATCATTGAAACAATTACAGCGGCGCAATTAATAGAACGAACCATTTCAAAGTCTTCACCAAATCCTTCACTTCGTATGACAACGACAAATCACGTCAAAAACGTATTTGGAAGTGGAATATTCAATAAACCAATGGATAATACGAATCAGAGTTCGAAGAGTGACATTAAGCAATACGAAACGATAACAGTCTATTATCCGTCAGTTTTGAACGCAAGATGCCGATGTGGTGGGAATGTCGTTGTTGCTATAGTTCCAAATCAGTATTTTATTGACTATGGAAACGAGGAATGGAAGAGACAAGCACGGCAAGCATTAGCTGCAATGGAAATTTATCCCAAAAAATATCGAACGTCTTTTGAAAAAGCAATTGAATGGGTTGAAAAGCGACCTTGTGTCAGAAAACGAGGCTTAGGCACCAAATTTCCTTATATTACCGATGAAAATTGGATTATTGAATCTTTAAGCGATTCAACCATTTACATGAGCTTTTATACCATAGTAAATCTCCTAAACAAATATCAGATTGCCGCAGAGCACTTAACACCCGATGTGTTTGATTATGTCTTTTTGGGAAAGGGTGACGGTAAATTCATTGCTCAAAAAACGAAGATTGATCAAGACATTCTGGAAGAAATGCGTCGTCATTTTACTTACTGGTATCCTAATGATTTACGGCATACTGGCACACCTCATATCTCAAATCATTTGATCTTTGCCATCTTTCATCATGTATGCATATTTCCAAGAAAATATTGGTTACCAAAGTTCACTTTGAATGCCTTATTGATTCGCGACGGAGAAAAAATGAGCAAAAGCAAGGGAAATGTGATTCCTTTAGTCGAGGTGCCACAAAAATATAGTGCAGATTTAATACGTCTGTATTATGCCTCGGCAACAAACTTAGAAGGAACAATAAACTGGAAAGAAACCGCCATCGATCAATTAGTTAAAAAATTTCAGCACTTTTGGCAAATATGCAACGACGTCATCACATACACAACAGCACATGAAGAATACGAAGCATCGGAGATGCAATGGAGTTTAAATAGCCAAATATTCTTTGCTCGCATTCACAGCAATTTGTATAAGGCGTTTACTGCTATGATGGAATATGATATTCGTGAATATGCAACCACAGCCTTCTTTAAGATCTTAAATATTATTGATGATTTCTTACAATCGAGTAGGTTGATCGAAAAGAACAACGAAGCACAAATTGCCATTAAAAAGATTTTACCAAAGTGGTTATTGCTTTTAACACCGATTATACCACATGTGTGCGAAGAACTACATCAAAAAATGGGTTTTCACGGCTTAATTTCTACAAAAGTTGCGCATTTTACACCGCCGTCAGAGAAAGAGATTCAAATGATTCAACGCTATGAATTTGTTGCAATGATGATTCAAACCATTCGCTCTCTAAAAAAAGTGCTGAAACGCAAGCAAATTAACGCGATCTACATTTATTTGTCTGATAAATCTCAAAAGCCGGCTAAAAAATACCAAATAACCCCTTTTGCGATCCAAGATTCCACATTACACGCTGTCTCTTATACACATCTGACGCTGC
>WAPZ01000037.1 GCA_015520535.1 Candidatus Heimdallarchaeota archaeon | reverse complement strand
TTCTTATGGTCCTTCTCGCAATATACCTAATCGTGGTTTAGTAAAAATTCAATCTATCCAAACAACTGAAAATGTGTTTGATGCTAATGGAAGAAATCTTGCTGGACGAAAAATAATTTGGAATGATGCAAACAATCCTGATTGGAAAGAACAATTTCTTTTGGTAATGAATCGAGTGTTACAACAACCTTTTGGCTCTGTTACACCGGACGATAGAGTACAAGTTGATGATGTGTTGTTTGAACTATATTCATGGAATAACACACCACTTTCACAAACTGGACCTCAAGTTTTTTCTTATACAGCTAATGTTGCTGATCAAAATATACCAATGGAATTGGTTTCTGTTTCTCTTACGGAAAACGGCCCAGAAGAAAAACGTCCCGAACGTCGACAACCATTTACTTTATTATATGGGTCTGACGGATTAGGTGATGCATCAGATACAACTGGTTTTTTCTTATATACTAAACAAGGCACATTACAAAAAATAACAACATCGTTTGATGGAGTAACACCAAACCAAACATTTGATATCGATATTGATAATATTAATGAAACGGACCTTTTTATCAACAACATAGACCCAAACACAGGACAAATTAATACTGATGATGGTGTCAGATTTTCTACTGGGCCATCAGGCTTATGGAATGAAGTTGACATAACAAACGCTCAAAATATTATTTTTAATACAAATACAAATCGTCGTAAGTATGAAGTTGAAACACTTGATAATGATCAAATACGTATAATATTTGGTGATGGTGAATTTTCAGAAATACCAAATGGTACTTTTGATATTTGGTTTAGGACTTCAATTAATCAAAATATAACAATTCCTCAAAACACAGTTGTAGATCAATCAGCAGCATTCACGTATGTAAACTCTAACAACAGTGTTGAAACATTAACATTTACATTTTCACTTATTTCCTCTTTGCAAAATGGATCTGTTTCGGAAGATATAGAACATATTAGAGAAGTAGCCCCTTCTGTATATTATACACAGGATAGGATGGTTAATGCACGGGATTATAATACTTTTATGTTACAAGATCCTTCAATTGTTAAACTATTAGCTGTTAACAGAACATTTGCGGGAGATTCAAAATATATCGCTTGGAACGATCCTAGTCAATCATATGAAAATGTAAAAGTTTTTGGTGATGATTTAGCTCTGTACTATCAAGAAGAAGAACCCTCACAAGGAGCATTGAGTGTTGTCAATGATCCGGTAAATGGAGATACTTTATTAAAAAATTATATTGAGCCGTGGTTATCATCTACAGATTTTTTTCTAATTTTATCACCTGAATTAGAAAAGCGAAATATAAATCCTGGCTCAATACGAAGAACTTTTAACAATAACCCATTAAGTTTTAATCCAGCTTTAGGTGAAACAGACGCAATTGTCGCAGCATTAAGCGTTCTTGGTGTATCAGTTGTTAATCTATATTATTCAATTGAGTATGATGAGTGGACAGCAGGCCCGCATCCATTTGATACCTCTATACCACCTGCTGAATCGATATTCATGGTACGTGTAGAGGCTAGATATACAGGTAGTGTTTTATCAGGATGGGATGTGCGCTTTCGCACAAAACGTTTAATTTCTCAAAGTCAAAAAACTCAATTTTGGAATAATAATTCTACAAATCAAATTATTGATTTTGATTCATTAAATGCTACTAGAGATAAAATAATAGTTCTTCGAGCAAATGTTAATGCAAATGAAGATGGTATTTTAGATTCAGATAAACAATTTGATATCATTGCACAAGAACTTGTAGAGCAAAATTTATCGAATGCGGGCATTCCTGATATACATAGATTGTCAGTTCTTCCTGCTGATACTAATGAAGATGGTATAGCAGATAATCTGTTATTACCAAATCTTTTTGATAAAGAACAACAATTAACGACACATCCTTATACTAATCCAATTACACTATCACGAAATTATATCACAACAAGAGCTGAAGAAGAAATCGCAATTTTTCAAGCAATCAATCGTGGATATCAAACAGTAGATTTTAATGTTTCAATAGTAGGAACAGATCCAGCATATCCATTAAATTCAAATGGTGATATTATGACTGCTACTATTATTATAGATGGTGGAGCACCAATTCCATTAAGTTTTACTATAACGAATCCACTTGTTGATTCTTATGATGATGTTATTTCTAATATTCAAACAGCAATTGGTACAGCTGGAGATGTTGTTATAATAGGAAATAAACTTTATATTATTAGCACAACATCAGGAAGCACTTCTACAGTCAATATTGTCGATGGTGCTGTTCCATTTGCCATGTTTGGTAATATGGATAACTTTTCTGGTTTGGGTGTGTCTATTACTGGTAATGTAAAAACTAAATTTCAATTATATAAAACAACACATTGGACAGAAGAACCGCCTACATCAGGTTCTTTATTGTCTGATAAGATAAACATTTTAAATACTGTAATTCCACCTGTTAATGGTGATGTTTATGATGTTATTTTCACAGATTATGTGTATTTTACACGAGATTCATCACAAGATCCATGGATACCAACAGAAACAACTGATACAATAAAAACATCTTTTGCTATTGAGGATCCGACAATAATTAATGAAGATAATCGAAAATATAAAAGAGAATTGGGACGTTATCCTTTAAATTTTGCATGGTTTCACTTTACAACACAGTTTCATTTGGTAGATCCAGCAGCATCCAATATCATTGATATTTTTATGATAACACAGGGATATTTGTCTGATATGAGAAGATTTTTAAACAATCAAACGAATAT
>WAPZ01000036.1 GCA_015520535.1 Candidatus Heimdallarchaeota archaeon | reverse complement strand
CACCTTACGTCCAACTATTGGAATGAATGTAGAGACCTTAACTATCGGGGATGTCAGCATTCAATGTATGGACATCGGTGGTCAACTTCAATTTAGTAACTCCATTTGGCAAAGCTTTACACGTGGCTCTGTAGGCTTGATTTATGTAATTGATGTCTCTGACAAGCGACTCTATGCTGAGGCACGAACTTACTTATGGAAAACATTAAAATTTAACCATCTAAGGAGCAAAAATATTCCTGTTGTCGTCTTTGGTAACAAAATAGATTTGTCACCACACATTGAAACACGTGATTTAGAAAATTTTTTCGGCATTACTAAATACTATAGCAAAGATATCAGGGTATTCCTTACGTCTGCCAAAACCGGTGAGGGTATTAAAGAGGGCATTGAATGGCTGTCTGAAAAAATCAGTCATCGTGGGTATCATACTCAAATGAATTTCTTCAGAAAATTGCTCGCCTAAACCCGTCACGATTCAAAATTAATTGTTGTTGTGAAAAGTGCCCACGGTTTCAGCTGTTTTTTTAATATCTGCGGCTTATAGCCATTTTTAGTATTAGTGGAATACGTGGTTACGTTGCTTTTCAGAACAAAGTTCTGCACCATTGGGGAATAATTAACACCGCGAACTAAAATTCCACTCTTTTTGACTTTATAAAACGTAATAATGACGTTTTTTGGTATAATTTCCCACAACGGATTGGCAATGGTTTTTTTCCCAATACCTCGGGAAAATATAGAAAGAGGTGGACTAAGTATGGCTTTTGCTGCGGCGTACATCTGTGAATAATCTATCATTTTTGTTGATTGGAAGATCATACTAAAACAAAATTCGTGTTTTCCCAAGCATTGTGCCTCGGGCGTTGACAAAAAAGGACCTGCATGTCCAGCACGCGTTTGAAGGTCATCCCTTGAAAGCCAGCCAACGGCTCGTAACAATGTCAGTTTGACTTTTGTTCTTTCCGTTTTCTTACTTGGCTGTAATTCGATCTCAGGTAGGCCATCATTGATTATTGATATGCTGATTTCTTTTTCATTGCAAAAAATAGTGCTAAATTCCTTTTGTGGGACTGTTGGAGAGGTTTGTTCTACTTTCTGTGAGTCAAAGGAGTAAGAATCCTTAAATTCTCTTTTAATGACGTAAAATGCGCTGGAAGTGTGCATTGTGGTGGCATAGAAGGGGAAGGAAAATACGGCTCGCAAGCGATGATCCTTGGCTTTATTTTCAAATTGCACATGAAAGTCAATTCGTGGAAGCTCCTTAAAAAGTGTGATTGTTAATGCCATTGGACATGATATCTTAGTTTCTGAGCGTGTCGTTCGATTTGCAGAAATTTTTTTTGGTAACTTCATCTCTAAGGTGAGTTTCAACGTTGTATGGAAAGGACTATGTTCGTGGACTTCAAAATCTTGGTAAATTCCTTTGATTTTCTCGTCTTTCATTGGGGGCGAGTAATTATATTCATCACCCGCATCGCCTTCATCCTCAAACCATAAAAAATCGTTCATGTGTAATTTTTTCCCATTTTTTGCATGGTATTCGACCGATAAGGTGTTGTTGGAGATAAAAAATGTATAATAGTTTCCTTTGAACGTAAATTCCTTATTTTTCTTAATATTTTTACCCAAATCTGTTGTTACTTGGATATCAGATGAATTATGTTGTGTACGTTGTTTGTCACTTGGAATAGGAGCATGCTCTGGCAATGGTGTTACCACGACGTGTGTGTGGGGTGGGAGATGATTGACCATTAAAATTCCATTGGCTTGCGGAATCGTTTTAATAAGAACACGAAGCATTTTATTTTCGGGAAGTGGCAGTTTTTTCAATTTTGTGATTAGTTGTTGGATTTCTGCATCCGATATTTTATGTTGTGGATAACGTGAACAAAAGATATGGATTTCTGGTGCCTCTTTTTCTAAAAATGTTTTGTAAGTGGTGGGATACCATCCTTTTTTTTCAAATTCTTTTAAAAAGGAATGGGCTCGATCAAAATGATACCGACTTATTCCATAGTCATGAAGAACGTCTGACTCAATTTTTTTGATAAAAATAAGACTTTTTTCGACTTCTTTTTTAGCGTAATATATATTGCAAACAAGAGTGGTTTTTGCTTCAATGGTTTTTGCAAATTTTTCTGGTATTTCAAAGGAAATTGGTATAATTCCACTAAAGTTATATGAATGGGGGTTAATAATCAAAACTGGTGGAAAATATTCCCTACTGATGTTTTCAACTT
>WAPZ01000035.1 GCA_015520535.1 Candidatus Heimdallarchaeota archaeon | reverse complement strand
CTTCTTTTCTTTATTCCATTATTTTATTTGCTTTTTTCAGAAAAAAAACGTTTTGCACACTTATTTAAAAAATCAATAAAATCAATCATCTCTTGATATTCGGATTTAATTGCTTTTAACTTCACTATGAGATCGTTGGCTTTTTTTTCATCTTTTTTGGTTCGTGCTTCCTTGCTCATGTCCGCTAATAGTGGGAGATAATTGTCAATCATTTTAATCATTGGCTTGGCTTCATATTCTACTATACTATTTATCGTGCGCAATAGAATTTTCGAAAAACTTCCACGAAGAATATAATATTTGCGACGGTCGCCTTCTAATTTTATGGTTTCAAAAAGACCCCATTGGAGAAAATTACGCATAGTGACGGAAATCGTTGATTTAGAATACTGGGTCACACGAACAAGTTGATCTAATGACACCGGTTCGTCCTTATGTAACATCAGCGTTCCAGCAATGAGTCCGACGAGTTCACCTAAACCGAATGTCTTTGCTAAGCCGCCCATTTGTTTAATAATATGTCGTTCAATGTCCTCAGCATCTTTGAATGTTCTATCTTCACGATGCATCTATTAATTCACCTCATGTTCCCATTTGTGGCAAAATATATAAATTCTTTTGTTCGAAAATTTCGAATTTTCAAATTATCGAACCTACATGTATATGAAAAATATTCTTCTACTTAAAGTTTAAAAGAGTAAACCACGATTTTTCGTGACGTTTTCCGCAGCTATGGTCTTTTCACCATAGTGATAGTCTCAGATTTCTAGTGTTCCCAGTAGAAAAAAGCATTTGAATCAGATTACTATTTTATTTGTTGATTACTAATTGTTTCTTGTTTTTACCCTACTGGACAAAATTCAATTAAATATAATTAGTATAGGCTGATGTGCACTCTTTAGTCAAGTTTAAAAGTCCAAAGCATATTTATTTGCTTTTTTTGCTAATTTAGACAAATCGAGCATTTCTAGAACTTGTTTGGTGATTGGGCGTTTTGCTTCCCAAAAAATGAGTGATTGGTAGAATTCTTGGGTGATCGGGTGATTGAGTAGCGAGAAAAGGTGTTGAGCTTCTTGATATGAGTGGCATGGCAAGAAATAACACGTGTCATCAAAAACGACGGGTTTTCCATATAATGGCGTGACTAGTTGGAAGTGCAGTTTTTTGTAAAGTCCAGAGATGGCGACTTTGTAGGGAGCAAAGGTGTATGGGCCGACTCCAAAGATGGCAAATGCTGGCTGATTTTTATAAACAGAGCTTCGCCTTTTTTTCAGTGTTTCGGCATATGTTTGTAAATAATGCCACGTTTTTGGAGCGTGTTGCTTTATTTTGGCTGTGTCATCTCTATATTTTTTTTGTGGGACGATTAACCATTTTTTAGTGTCTGAGATTCTTCCATTTGCGATGTCTGAGCTTTTTAAAAGTGGGTAAAGGTATGTATCTTCGATGTCCACTTTCTTGCCAAAACCATTGTAAAAATGGTCTCCTTTTTTAGTCAGCACCATGACTTTCGAACTGTCATGCTTAATACCAGAACGCCATTGTAGTTCTGTTTTTTTGGCGTTTTTTTTATCTTTAGGCGTTAATTTTGCTAAATGTTGCCATTTTTTATATAATGAAAGGTGTGAGATGAGTTTTCCGTCAATTATTCCGATTTCTTTTATGAATGAAGTAAGAGTGAGTGTGGAATAAATTTTGCAAAAAATATCGTTATTTTGTGTACTAAAAGGTGGTGATGCATGATTAGGTTGAAGAATAAAAAGTCCGGCGCTGGTTGCGGCATTGAAAATTTGTTTGGCGTTGAGATTGAAAAAACCGGCATATTTTAAAGGAATGCGGTTTTTATGTGCGAAATAGAGGACTTTTCGGGAAACAGTCGTTTTAGTAATCATAGCGATGGTTCCAGGAATATTTTGTTGGTGAAGAGCATCTAATAAGGTTATGATGATGAGTTCTGAAACGTCAAAATTACTTTTACCGGTTTTGGCTTCTAATCCGCTAAAGCCATAAATGTTCCATTTCTTGGGGATGTGCGTCCCGTTTAGAACTGTTAATTCAGCGATAGTAACCCATGGCGGGTTTCCAAGAACTAGAACCGGTGGTGGAAGTGCTTTGATGATGTGATACCAATCTAGATCGAAAAAGTTAGCGACCTCAGTTTTAACGATATTTGATATAGATTTAATGGTGAGTTTCTTTTTTAAGGTTTTAATGTAGTCATGATTAATATCAATGGCATAAATTACACTCTGGGGGTAGGTTTCTGCCGCTGAAATTACAAATGTCCCTGTTCCGCAGTTAGGCTCAATTATAGAATTAGGTTTGATATGTAACTGCTGCTTTAGCAAAAAAAGAATTTTATGAGTGACATCTTCTGGTGTTTGAAAATCGCCAAATTCCTTAATTTTTGACTTCGGTGGTGACATTTAAATCAAACATTATTTGTCATTTTAGCTTTTTTGAGTAGTATTTTAAAGGTAGTTCCTTGGGTATAGTCATCCTTTACACGATTTTCAATCCAAACTTTGCCTTGATAAGCTGAAATGAGAGATTTTACAATGAAAAGGCCTAAGCCAGAACCATGACCTTCTTTTTTAAACCGTCCAAAACGTTCAAAGATGTCTTTCCGTTTTTCCGGTGGAATGCCACTTCCGTTATCAGAAACCACAATGAGAAGGTAATCCCCTTTTTCTTCCTTTGCGACTTCAATGATTACAGGATCATTCGGTGTATATTTGACGGAATTAGTAAATAAGTTGAGAAAAACTTCATTTAATAGTGAATTTGCCAAAACAATGTCTTTTTCTGTGATATTATGATTTATGAAGGTGATTGTACGATTTTTAAAGAGATCTTTGACGGTATTGATGGAAGTATTAATTATTTCCCATAGATTTGTTGGTTGCAATTCTGTTTCTTGTAAGCCTTTTTTTAGGAGTACTGCAATATTATTTAATAAAGTAATTGTGTTAGTAACGCTGCCGCGCAATTTTGCAAGATAAGTGTCAGCTGGTGGTGGCAATTTTTCTTTATGTAACAAATCCAGATATCCTAGTGCGACCATTAAATGGTTTCTCAGATCATGAGCTAAAATATCTAAGTAAAGTTCGATTTCATCCTTTTGTTCCTTTAACTTTCTTTGTGCTTCCTTTAATTTTGCTTCAGATTCTTTAAGTGCGGAGATATCCGAAAAGACAACCACATTTCCCGCATAATTTCCTTGTCTGTCAAACATTGGGCTAGCGGCAATGGATACGGGAATGCGGGTGCCATCTTTACGTAAAAGTTCTGTTTCATAGCGGCTGGAAATTCCTAGCGGACGCTTTGCAGCTTCACTTTTTACCTTTTCTAGCTGATCTTTGGGTATGATTTTCTCCCAATGAATTCCAAGAAGCTCATTTTCCTTGTATCCTAACATTTCCAATGTTCTACGGTTATTAAAGATCAAATACCCGTTTTTGTCTTCAATGGAAAGCCCTTCAGCCATCGAATTAATTATTCGTTGATATCTTTCTGTTAATGAGTGCAATTCTTTTTCGATTTGTTTTTGTAACGTAATATCATGCGTAATGACTAACACATGGTTTTCATCTATTTTTGAAACTTCAGCCAACAGATCGCGTGTTTTACTTGTTGTTATATACGTATATGTTCGCTCGCGTTTTTGTGGTTTTCCCGTTACAAATACTTGCTTGATTATTTCTTGAATATCTGGGTTTTGTTCTTGTACTTTCTCCAGCGGAAGCCCGATAAGCGTAGTCACTTTTCCGTCAGTCACGTCTTTAGCCGCAGCATTAGCATACTCTAAGATTATTTGACCATTGGCGGTTTTTTTCCAAATATAGCATGGTGATAAGATGGCATCCAAAAGTGATTCCACAGATATTGCTTTCTTCAAGATTTTACCTCAATACTTTAATTAAGGAATGCACTTCAAAAATACAAACATCAAAGCCTCCTTTTAAACATTTGCTAACGAAGTCGTGTGACGTTGAACTTGTGTCAGTAATGAAAATCTCAATTCTGGAAAGAAAATATTTAAAAGTCGGTGGAAAACATCTTACTATGACAATGAGATCCAATAAACGTGGCTTCATACCCATCTTAGATCTTTTTGAGCCTTTTATTATCCTTTTACTGATCATATTTGCCTTTTCAGCCCTTGCATTCGTCTTTTTTAAAGAATGGGAAAATGGAAACTATGCAAATATAGTTTTTTTGATATTAGCTCTAATATCTGGTATAATCGTCGTTGTCAGTCTTACTTTATTGGCTCTAGAACTCAGTGGTTACATTGATCTGCCGTTTAAAGGCCCCAAAAAGGATAAATCTGGTCGTACCCGCTGCCGAGTATGTTATCAATTCAAATTTATTGAAAATGGTGACGTATGCGACGATTGCCAACCGTATGTCCTTGAAAATATAAAAAAATTTTAATTAATTGAAAGAAAAAAATTACCATATGTGGGTGAAAAAAATGTCTCAAGATATTTGGAATCTGCCAAAATACCATTTAAAGCAGAAAGTTTTAGCGTTTGGCGAACGATATACAATAACAAACCCGGAAACGGGAGAAGTGTTATTTTACATTAAAAGAGATCGCTTTGGTCTGAAAACACATATTCATGTCTTTGCTGGTTCCAACGACAAAGCACCCAAAGTGCTTCACTTAGAAGATTTGGCCATTTTAGATACGTTTGGTCATTTTAGAGTTATTGATGTTCAAAAAAATGAAGTTATTGGTGAACTCAAGAGGAATTGGCTTAAGAGCTGGTTAATTCTAAGAGAATGGTCTATCTTAGACCCACAAGGAAGAAAAATCGGTGTTGTTCGTGCGGATAGTATTCTCAAAAGTATTATGCGACGTTTCTTCTTCCCTTGGCGACTGAGCTTCGATATTTATATTGGCGATAAACTAGTCGGAAAACATATCCGAAAGTGGAGTATACGAGATCATTATGTTCTTGATCTAAGCATGGACACCGAGGGATTATTGGATCGTCGGATGGCCATTGCTATTGCCGTTATCTTAGATAGTGCCGAAACGCGATAACCGCTAAATTTTAAAACTATTCTATTTCTCTTTTTTTACTTTTTAACTTACTTTAAAGTGATTTTTTATGTTATTCAAATACGTATACTGGTGAAAATAATGAATAATGT